>JBDTWZ010000071.1:0-15077 GCA_040006435.1 Acidobacteriota bacterium | reverse complement strand
CGCCTCGTTATCGGTGGAATCTTCACCAACGTCAACGGATTCGGCTTACCGCGACTGTTTCGAACGACCTCTGAGGGTGCGATTGACGCTTCATTCACCGGTTCAGTTCCAAACGGTGCGGTAAACGCGATCGCTATCGCCATTGATCAAAAGATTTTGATCGGAGGCGGGTTTACGCTCTATGGGACGGTAGCCCGCAAACGAAGTGCGCTCCTGGACCAAAACGGAAATCTGATTACCGGCTTTGATCCATCGGCGAACCCAGTCAATTATGTCTATGCGGTAGCGGTTCAGACAGACGGAAAACCATTTATCGGTGGTCAGGGAGACCCTTCGCCCGCAGTCAATGCTCCGTTGGTGTTCCGGACAAACCTCGACGGCACGCTGGATGCCGGCTTCGATGCGCGGATCGGATTCAACGGAATCGGAGCCCGACTTCGCGTCCAACCTGACGCCAAAATCCTGGCATCGGGACAATTCCGGAACGCTTATGCCTCCGACCGGTTTGATATCGTGCGGTTCAACGCCGACGGCTCGCTCGACGTAGGTTTCATACCTTCCACCTTTATTGGCATAGAGGCGTCTACTATCCTGACCGGACTCGACGTTCAAGCGGATGGGAAAATCCTCAGAGCCGGAACAAGTTCGACCGGGAGCGGCGGCACCGCTGACCGACTTCAGGCCGATGGATCCTTCGACTTCAATATTCAAAACCCGAACCGTCCGCGCGACATTCGCGTGCTGCCAAACGGCCAAATTCTTTACAGCACGGTAAATTCTCTCAAACGGCTCAATTCTAACCTGACGGTCGATGCCACCTTCGCTACGACAATCTCCGGAGATGTCTATCGGATAGCGTTGCAGTCGGACGGAAAAATACTGATTGGCGGATCGTTCACGCAGGTTAACGGCGCCAACCGTAACGGAATCGCACGGCTCAACTTCGACGGAACGCTCGATACCACCTTCAACTTCTTCGGCGGCGCGAATGGGACCGTCTACGATATCGCGATACAAACGGACGGAAAGTTGATCATTGCGGGTGAGTTTACCGGAGTGAATTTCGACACCGCACGAAAGTACATCGCGCGTCTGAATTCGGATGGCTCGCTGGACACAGGCTACGCGCCGAGCGTGAATGCCCCGGTGTATGCCTTGAAGTTTCAACCCGACGGCCGCCTCCTTATCGGTGGTGACATGACGCTGGTGAATGGCGTTGCCCGAACCCGATTCGCTCGGTTGAATGCGAACGGATCGCTCGAGCCGAGCTTCAATATAAGCACCAACGATACGGTTCGGAGCATCGAGCTCCAAGCCGATGGCAAGATCCTGTATGCCGGTGAGTTCACGAAGACCAACGGTCAATCTACGGTCGGCATCGGACGTCTTTTGAATCCGGCGGTTCCTGCTCGGACGCCGTTCGATTTTGATGGCGACGGCAGAGCGGATATCTCGGTCTTCCGGTCTTCGACAAACCGCTGGTACGAGTTGTTCAGTTCGGATGGCACGGTCGCCGAGGAAACCTTTGGGCTATCCGGTGATATCGTCGTGCCCGCTGACTTCGATGGCGACGGGAAAACTGACGAAGCGATCTTTCGCCCGTCTAACGGCCAATGGTGGTACAAGAGCAGCATCGACGGATCGCAGATCGCGAATCCGTTCGGACAAAACGGCGACATTCCTCGTCCCTCGGATTTCGATGGCGACGGCAAGGCCGATCTTGTTTTGTTCCGGCCATCGACCAACACATGGTTCCGATTCGGTAGCCTGACAAACCAAGAGGCCGCGCCGACAGTCTTCGGCGTGACGGGTGATCAACCCCTCGTCGGCGATTTCGATGGCGACGGTAAATCCGATCTGGCGGTGTTCCGTCCTTCGAATGGTGATTGGTGGTACGCGGCGAGTTCCGCCGGTGGAGCATTCAGAAACGTCCATTGGGGACAGAACGGCGACATACCGGTTCCGGCCGATTATGACGGCGATGGAAGGACCGACTATGCCGTCTACCGCCCGTCCGAAGGCGGTTGGTATATCTACAACAGCGGAAACGGATCGTTTACCACGATCGCTTTTGGAATCAGCACTGATCGACCGGTCGCGGCGGATTACGATGGCGACGGTCGGGCGGACATCGCGGTCTTCCGTCCGTCGACGGGCATCTGGTATCTGCTGCAATCGACTTCCGGATTTGCGGGGTACCAGTTTGGTATCAACACCGATACCGCGCTGCCGGGAGCCTTGATCCCGTAAGCTCCGTATAGTCTTCCGTGTTTTCTGTGGTCAGGCTTGATGCGAGAACCACAGAACACACGGAGGGCAGTGAAAACACGGAAACAGATTCAAACTGACCTCCCGCCATAGCTTAGGACTGCTCAGTCTTGGCAGCTGTGCTATCATCGCGTTTTTTATATGAGCAATTTTGAAACCGCGATAGCAGATCTCGACCTCGGTCTGTTTTCAAAGATTGATAGCCAATCAACCGATCACGACAAACAGTCATTCCTCGCCATCCAGCTCGCTCTGCGAAAACTAAGGCCGGGCTATAAGTACCTCGAGATCGGTTCCTATCTCGGTGGGAGCATTCAACCTCATCTTCTTGACGATCAGTGCGAGCTCATTTATTCGATCGATAAACGGCCTGAGAAGCAGCCCGACGCACGCGGATTCGATTACACATATCTGAACAACTCGACCGAGCGAATGCTCGAGAAACTACGCACTGTCGCTACTGAAAAGATGGATAAGATCGTCACCCTCGACGGTGACTCGCGTTCGATCAAGCCGGCGGAGATCAAGGAAAAGATCGATCTCTGTTTTATTGACGGCGAGCACACGGACGAGGCCGTTCTTTCTGACTTCAGATTTTGTCGCGACGTACTGAACGAAAATGGCTGCATCGCATTTCATGACGCCCAGATCACCTACAACGGCATCGCGTCCTGCGTAAAAAACCTTGAGAACGAAGGGGTCAAATTCCGCGCCTATTGTCTGCCGAGCATCGTCTTCGTGATCGAGATCGGCGACTTTCCGATGCATGCCGAACCGGCAATCTTCGATCGCCTCGTAAATAATCATCAAAGCTACCTATACTCGCTTCAGGACAACGATCACTACCGAAAGTTCGCCAACAAGTACCCGTTCCGTGCCGTGCGGAACTTTATTTCGCGTGTACTCGGTGGTAATGTGAGCCAGTAGAAATTGTTGGACTGGCGATTCCATCCGTTTTTAGATAGTTGAGGGACGAATATGCGAAAGAGACTCTGGGCACTGCTCATCATTTGCGTCATCTTGATGTCCACCGCTCCCGGCCGTGCGCAGGATCTCGTAACGGTTGCGGATCTGGCGGGCGGCTCGAGCGTGTTCGTCTTTCGTAACACATCGAAATCCGCGCCTAAGCGGACCGTCGTAAGAGCCAGCGTGGACCGAACAAAGTCACAACGTATCGAATCTGCCAGACGAGTCAGCAAGCAGTATGTGACGCTCGCAAAAGTTGCGCCCCGCCGCGTGCTTTCTGTCGTGGTTCGTGAGGACGATCCGCGGCTTCCGAAGATCCCCACGATGTCGAAGGAAGCTGCTTCCGTTCTTTTCGCCGGCGTTGGCGAATATTTCATGGAAAAGGAAGAGTTTGCCCGCGCGACCGATTTTTTCCGCGAATCTATACAGCTCGATTCTAAGAACATGAAAGCACAGACGGGCTTGAGCGAAGCTCTCGCACTCGAAGGCAACGAAGTTCTGGTCAAGGGCAATGTCTCAGCGGCCCGCCAAAAGTTCGAAGAGGCGCTGAAATACAATCCGCGGAATTCGCCAGCATATTTCGGATTAGCCGAGGTTTTCGCGGAGCTCGACAAAGATCCTGAGGCGATCGTTAATTACGAAAAAGCCCTCACCAACGATAAAGACCTGACCGAGATCTATGTTCCGCTCGGAATTCTCTACTATCAGCAAGGCGAGATCGCAAAATCGGAAAATCTTCTTGTAAAAGCTTTGGCGAACTCGCCGAATGACGCGCAGACCCAATACTTTCTCGGCCTCATCCGGTTCGCGCAGAACCGGAACGACGAAGCCCTAACGGCATTTAACAAGGCGAAGACGCTTGACGCGGATTACGCCGAGGCTTTCTATCAAGCGGGCGAAACCCTTGTACGTCTGAAGCAGTATCGCGAAGCGATTGTCGAATATCAGAAAGCGACGACATTTAAGGCCAATTATTTTGAGGCTTTGATGGGGCTTGGCTCGGCGTACTTCGAGCTCGATAATTATGCCGAGGCAGTTGCCGCGTATAAACAGGCGGAGAGGCTTCGGAACAACAGTATAGAGGTGCTCGAAAACCTCGGTGACGCGTATCGTCAGATGGCGAACTATAACGACGCCGAAGCTAAATACAACCTTGCCACCGTCTTTATCGAACGGGATAAAAATTACAATCGTGAAGAGGCGGCAGATATTTACAGCAAGATCGGCTTTGTCATCGCCAAGCAATGTGAAATCAACACGACCAAGGCGTTGCCGTGCCGCTGGGATGTCGCAGTGCGGGCGCTTGAAAAAGCGTCTTCGATAACCGAAAACAACGTCGACACCGCCAATCTCGGCTGGGCATATTACAACGCTGCGAAGAACGATGTTGCGAACAAGCGGCCCGCGGAAGCAAGAATAAAACTTGAGAAAGCCAAACTCTCGCTTCAAAAGGCCTTGTTCTCGAGTCCGAAATATATCGAAGGTCCGCTGCTCAATCTCGGAATGACCCTCACCGACCTCGGTGATTATGTCGGAGCAGTCGACGCTTTCAAACGCGTGATCGACAAACAGCCGACGTGGGTATTTGCGATGAACGAGCTCGGCATCGCCTACCGCAAGCAGGACAATTTTAAGGATGCGTCGGCCGCATTTCGCAAAGCGATCTCGACCGACGGCAAATACGTCATCGCTTATTACAATCTTGCCGAGGCCGAGTTCCGCGCCGGTAATCTGGGCGAAGCTCAGAAGGCATATAACAAGGTCAAAGAGCTCGGCCGGAGGGATCTGGTAGCGCAGCTTCAACTGCTAAGTGGCGGAAAACTGCGCGGATAGGATCGCGTTAAAACCATCAGATGTGACCTCGCCCGATTCCATCAACATAGAACAAAACGTTTCGCTGGCACCGCTGACGACCCTGAAAGTCGGCGGCCCGGCGCGCTTTTTCGTGCGTGCTTCGCGCGAAGCTGACGTGGTCAAGGCTTTCGGGTTTGCAGAAGGGAACGACCTCGAGGTTTTCGTGCTCGGCGGCGGCAGCAACATCCTTGTGTCTGACGCGGGATTTGATGGGCTTGTCATTCAAATTCTGTTGAAGGGCAAAACACTGTCTGAGCCTCGTGCGATAGCGGGTGATTCAAGTTTAGGGATTCGGAATGATCGAAATGATCCGCTGGATACCAGTCAACCGTCCGCTACCGCAGACGGTTCTTACATGGTTGAAGTCGCCGCCGGAGCGGGCGAGGATTGGGACGCGTTTGTTGAGTTTTGTGTGAACAGGAATCTGGCTGGCATCGAATGTCTCAGCGGCATTCCCGGTCTTGTCGGTGGTACGCCCGTACAGAATGTCGGAGCGTACGGCCAGGAAGTTTCAGAATCGATCGTCGCAGTGGCATGCTACGACCGAGTTAGCCGTGAGATCGTCGAGCTTGCTAATTCCGACTGCGGTTTTACCTATCGCACGAGTATCTTTAACTCGACCCAGCGTGACCGGTATGTGGTCCTTGGAGTGACGTACAGATTGACATCGAACGGCGATCCCAAGATCGCCTACCAGGACCTCAAAGACCTATTCGGCGAACGGCGGCCGACGTTGAACGCAACCCGAGAAGCCGTCCTTAAGATCCGCCGTGCGAAATCTATGGTTATCGACCCGAACGATCCGAACGCGCGAAGCGCCGGGTCGTTCTTTAAAAATCCGATCGTCGAACCGAAGGAATTTGAAAAGATAGTTAGCGCCTCGGACGGGCACCGCGTCCCGCACTTTCCCGCCGGCGAGAATAAAGTAAAAGTTCCCGCCGCGTGGCTCATCGAGCGGTCCGGGTTTCACAAGGGTTTTCGGTGCGGAAACGCCGGCATCTCGACAAATCACTCCCTCGCCCTCGTAAATCTCGGCGATGCGTCCGCCGCTGAAATACTCGCGCTGAAAGACAAAATACAAGCGGGAGTGCGGCAAAAATTCGATATACTTTTACGGCCGGAGCCGGTCTTCGTCGGCTTTGAATAGTTTCACAAAATCATGTTCCGCCTTTGTCCCGAAGGTTCGCAATGTTTTCATGAGGTAGCCATGTTCCGCAATCAGTATTTTGCCAGATCCTTGTTTTCATCGGCAGTTTTGCTCTCGATCAGCGTTTCAACGATCTTCGTTTTTCCGCAGGACATTGTTGCATCGGACGAAATTGCCGGCGGCGCGAGTGTCTTCGTATTTCGTAAGTCTCGAACGCAACCACAGGAAAAGGCCGCGGGCCGGGCAATGCGTGCCGGGGGAGGGCGCGGTCGTGCCGGGCGCAATGGATACGACACTCAGCTCGCCGCTCATCGCGGTAAAAGAGCAACTCAGGCGAAGACGAACCAGGCCCAGCTTGCGAAGAATCGCACTCCTCCGCGAAACGCCAAGATCACTACGTCTCGAGCTCTAATCGCAAAAGCCGACGGCTTGCTCGAGGCGAAACACATCGATCAGGCGATCGCGACATATCGCGAGGCGCTAAAAAACGATCCGAATAATGCCGACGCGAAATCGGGATTGAGCGACGCTCTTGTGGAAAAGGGAATTGAAGTCTCGGGTGATACCAACAACGTGGCCGCGATCGTCTATCTCAATGAAGCGGTCACTCTGGATCCGAAAAATGATCTGGCATTTGCCAAGCTGGGCGAGATCTATGACGCCCAGAATGACGGCGACAAGGCCCGACTCAACTACGAAAAAGGCCTCGCGATCAATCCTGAACTGGCAGCCGTGTATGTTCCCCTCGGTGTTTTGTATCTGGACAAGGGTGAGATCGCCAAAGCGGATAATGCGCTGCAGAATGCGGAGAAGCGCGGAGTCTCGGACGCCGAGTTTTATGATCTGAAGGGCATGACGCTCTACAGGCAAAACAAAAATGCCGAGGCGATGGCTGCGTTCGAAAAAGCGCTCTCACTCGACGGGCGAAATGCGACCGCGAGGTATTATCGGGCGGCCCTTTTGGATCGGATGAACCAGCCCGAACAGTCAGTCGCGGCTTATCGCGACACTGTTGCAATTGCGCCGGATTATGCGCCGGCCTGGTTCGATATTGGTGTCGTCGAGTACAATCGCGGCGACTTTCCGAACGCCGAGAAGGCATATAAAGAGGCTGTCCGAATCGACCCAGCTTACTATCAGGCACATGCGAATCTTGCCAGTACGTATCGGCAGATGGAGCGTTACCCGGAAGCGAATGCAGAGTACAAATTGGCTGAGGTCGGTATAAAGGATAATCCCGATCTTTATCTCGAGTGGGGTTTCTGTCTGGGAAAAACAAACGAATGGGATAAAGCCGTTGCACGCCTCGACCAGGCACACAAACTCAGCCCGGCGGCAGTGGACGACTCCAACCTCGGTTGGGCGTACTACAATGCCGCGCAGGTCGACAAGCAGAACAAGAAAGATGCTGAAGCGAACGCGAAATTGGAAAAGGGCCGTGAGTCGCTTCGGGCAGCTGTTCAGAAAGATCCAAAGCTCGACGCCGCCTACATGAATCTCGGATCGACAAACAATGCGCTCGGGGATTTCGAGGCGGCGGTCGCGGCGTTGAATATTGCACTCAGCCTTCGCAGCGACTGGGTGATAGCGATCAACCAGCTTGGCTTAGGCTATCGCGGGCTGAATAATTTAAATGCCGCAATTCAACAGTTCAATCGCGTCGTCACGCTCGACGGAAATAACGTTGCCGGACTCTTCAATCTCGGTTCGGCGCAATATGCGAGCGGCGACAGGAAGGGTGCAAAGAAAACGCACGAGCGGCTCAAGAGGCTGAGCCCGGAACTGGCCGGCAGGCTGGACAATATTCTGAACGGAAAAGCGATAATCGACGAGACCAAGCGAAAGATCGAGAACAGGATTCCCAAGGTCCCGAAACTGCCTTTTTAGTTAGGAATATGTGGTCTTTCCCAGGGCGGACGTAAGATTTAAATAGTGCTTGCATCCGCCTCTGTTGTTAGTGCTATAATCTGCCGTTCACCGACATCAAGCTAGTATCGACGCCGTCCAGGCCGTCCTATTTTTCGAGCAAGCCAGGGTAAATTGCAAAAGATTGCGGTATTCACCGTCCGCGCTCTTGGAGCCCCAAGTATGTAAATAGTAAATAGAGGAGAGGTTATGAAGAAAGTGTTTGTCGATTCTGTGAATCTTACCCCCGCAGAAGAATCGAAAGGGTTCAGCCGCCGACGTTTTATCGGCGGGTTGAGCGCAGCGGTCGGTGCCATCGGCGTGGCCCCGCTATTAGGTGGAAAGGAGTCTACGGCAACTGCCGCGGCGGCCGGAAACAGTGAAGCTCCGGGGCGTATGAACGATTGCTTCAACTACCGGAAGAATGCGGCGATCGGCAATCGGATAAACGTCGGTGCTCAGGCGGACAACGGCGATAGGGCACGGTACGCCGACCTTAGCGGAAACTATAGTAAGGCGTTGCAGCATGACGCCCTGGGTATGCCCAACGCGGCTGCGTGCGCCAGCCTGCAAAACGCGATGTCCACCGGCAAGCAGTCTGACTTTGCAGTAGTTCTCGTTGGGACGCCGGGGGGCGATGGTAACTCAAAATTGAACGGTCCGCAGGTCGCGCTTGCGTTTGATCTCGAAGGGCTTGATTCGCACTCGACCGTGATTCCCGCGGCCCCGCCCGTGGCAAGTGCTCAGACGGCTTTTGAGCAGGTTGAACATTACTGGGCCGCGATCCTGCGAGATGTTCCTTTCACGGAATATGGGACGAATGCACTGGCCGCACAGGCGGTAGCGGATCTCAACAACATGTCCTTTCTCCGCGGACCGGCGAACTCGCAGTGTCCCTTTCCGGTCACCCCGCAGAATCTGTTCCGTGGCCAATTTGTTTCGGGTGACGGAAACGTAAAGGGCCCGTACCTCTCCCAGTTCGTGATCCAGCCCACCTATTACGGCTCGCAGTTCCTGAGTCAGCAGCATCAGACCTACTTACCGGCCGGAGGTGGGGGAAGAGATTACATGACCGCGGTCAGCGAATTTCAGGTTGTTCAAAACGGAGGAAACTCGGGTTTGCCGATTGCCTACGATCCGGTTCCCCGCTATCTACGAAACGGACGGGACCTGTCGGCTTACACGCGTGTCGATGTTTTGTATCAGGGATATTTCACGGCGTTTCTGGTGCTGGCCGGCCTCGACGCCGAGCCGAACCCAGGGAATCCCTACACCGGTTCGACGACACAAAAGGCGTTCGCGACGCTTGGTGGACCCGATGCCGCGGGAACCCTTGCTGAAATGGCAACGCGAGCGCTTAAGGCGGCGTGGTATCACAAATGGATTAAGGACATGCGGCTGCGTCCCGAAGAGTACGGTGCGCTCGTCCATGCACGAAAGACGGGTGTCAGTCCCATGCCGCAGGCAGCCGCGGCTCTCCACGCCGATGTCCTGAATTCGGCGGCACTACCCATCACTTACTCCGAGCACGGATCCTACTTACTTCCCCAAGCATTCCCCGAAGGATCACCGACACATCCGTGCTATCCGACGGGTCACGGCACAGTCGGCGGGGCGTGTATCACCGCGCTGAAGTTCTTTTTTAATGGCGGTCAGAAGATCCGGCCGCTGTTGAATGCCGCGGGCCGCGATGTCTATCAGCCGAGTGCAGACGGATCGTCACTCAATATGTATGGCGGTGCCGACGCCAACAGCCTCGACATCAATGGCGAGCTGAACAAGCTGGCCTACAACATTTCGGTTGGTCACGGCATACACGCCGGGATCCATTTCCGCAGCTCGACACACTGGTCGCTCTTGCTTGGCGAACAGGTCGCGCTGGCTGTTTTGCAAGACCGGGCAAGGAGCTATAACGAGCCGTTTTCGATCAGCATCAAGAAATTCGACGGGACGACGGCCACTATTAGTAACCGGTAGGCAGAAGGCAGAGGCAGAAAGCAGAAAAGCAGAAAGCTTATTGTATATAGAACAATTCGGGCCTTGTGGTGCAAACTGACCACAAGGCCCGAATCGCGCCGTTTGGAGCGGAGCTATTTTTTCAAAGCTTCCTTCAGATGGGCCTCATAATCCGTCCGCAGCGAGGGATCCATCTGGAGCGCCTTTCGAAGATCGGCGACAGCGGCGGACTTTCTTCCGAGCTCAAGTAACGCGACGCCGCGAGCCGCATAAGCCTGGGCGTTTTCCGGTTGAAGCTCGATGACCCTGGTGTAATCATTCACGGCCGCGGCCTTGTCGATCTGCTCGAGCGCACCGGCCCGATTCATCAACACAACTACGCTCTTCGGTGCGATCTCGAGTGCCTTTGAATAGTCCGCAACTGCTCCGGCATAGTCCTCAAGACTCTGCTTTACTGTCCCACGGCCAGTCAGGGCCTCAAAATTATTCGGAATGATGGTGAGTGACATCTCATAATCGCTCATCGCTTCCTTCGCCTTTCCCTTAGACATCAGTGCATTCCCGCGATTGTTGTACGACATCGCATGTGCTCTCTTGTCGTACCCGCCGTGCGTGACGCCACTGAAGATGTCTATCGCTTTCGTAAAATCATCGATCGCTGCGTCCATGGTCTGCATATCGAGGTATATGCATCCGCGATTGTAAAAACTGAGCGGGTGTTTTGGCGAAAGCTCGATGACCTTTGTCAGATCTGCGATCGCGCCTGCCGAATCGCCGGCCGCGAGCTTGATCGTCGCCCGGTTATTATAGGCGTCGAGCATCTTCGGATTCAGTGCGATCGCCCGGTCATAGGCCGCAAGCGCATTTTGGGTGTCGCCCGCCTGCTGCAGTTCGAGAGCTCTGTTATAGATCTCGGCGGCCTTGCCGGCATTCTGAGCGGCTGCGTGAAAAGAGAGGGTCGATAGTGCGAGGAACGCGAATACTACTGTGCGTGACATTGGTTTGGGATTTTGTCGCTAGTTCGGTGCGTGTAATACAATCTAAAGTTCTCGGAAGATAATGCCAAAACGCACAGATATCCGCAAGATTCTCATCATCGGTTCTGGTCCAATCGTCATTGGTCAGGCTTGCGAATTCGATTACTCGGGAACGCAAGCCTGTCGAGAGCTGAGGGCCGAAGGCTTCGAGGTCGTGCTCGTGAATTCAAATCCCGCGACGATCATGACCGATCCGGAGATCGCCTACCGCACCTACGTCGAGCCTCTCACGCTCGAGACCGCAACGGCGATCATCGAGAAAGAACGTCCCGACGCGCTGCTTCCGACCGTTGGCGGGCAAACCGGATTAAATCTTGCGGTCGAACTTTACGAAAAGGGCGTTCTCGAAAAATATGGCGTCCAGTTGATCGGTGCCAACATCGACGCGATCAAGGTCGGCGAGGACCGCGAGCTGTTCAAGAAGGCGATGGACGAGATCGGGATCCCGTCGCCGAAGGGTGGGTTTGCCCACACATGGGAAGAAGCCCGAGCGATCGTCGAATACACCGATTATCCCGCGATCGTTCGTCCATCATTCACACTTGGCGGAACGGGCGGCGGCACCGCATACAATCCTGAAGAGTTTGAAGAGATCGTCCGCGGCGGGCTAGCCGCGTCACCCGTCTCACAGATACTTGTCGAAGAATCGATCCTTGGTTGGAAAGAATACGAGCTCGAGGTGATGCGCGATCTTAACGACAACGTCGTCATCATCTGCACAATCGAGAACTTCGATCCGATGGGCGTTCACACTGGCGATTCGATCACCGTTGCGCCCGCACAGACGCTGACCGATGTCGAGTACCAACGTCTCCGCGACATGTCGATCGCCTGTATTCGAAAGGTCGGCGTCGAGACGGGCGGATCTAACATTCAGTTCGCGGTGAATCCCGAGAACGGCGACGTGCGGATCATCGAGATGAACCCGCGCGTATCACGCTCCTCGGCGCTTGCATCGAAAGCGACCGGATTCCCGATCGCGAAGATCGCCGCCAAACTTGCGGTCGGATACACGCTCGACGAGATCCCGAACGACATCACGAAGAAAACGCCGGCGTCGTTCGAACCGACGATCGATTACGTTGTCACCAAGATCCCAAAATGGGCGTTCGAAAAGTTTCCCGGGGCCGAGGATGTTCTTGGTACGCAGATGAAGTCGGTCGGCGAGGTGATGGCGATCGGCCGGACGTTCAAGGAAAGCCTGTTCAAGGGATTACGGTCTCTCGAAGCGGTCAAGCCTTTACGACTCGTAGACGTTTCGCACGAAGAATTGCAGCGTAAACTCGCGCGGCCGAACTCGCAACGCTTTTCATATATCACCTACGCTCTGCAGAACGGTTATTCGATCGACGAAGTCCATCGTTTGACGATGATCGATCCGTGGTTTCTCGACCAACTCTCGCAGGTGATGGAATTTCAGGAGACGCTCGACGCGAAACCACTCGGCGATTACACGGATGACGAGATTCGTATCGCCAAGGAATACGGTTTGTCGGATCGACGTTTGTCGTTTCTGACCGGTGCATCCGAGCTTGAAGTTCGCGAGCATCGTAAGTCCATCGGTATCGTTCCTGTTTATAAACGTGTGGATACGTGCGGCGCCGAGTTCGAGTCGTTTACGCCATATCTTTACTCGACGTACGAAGAGGAATGCGAATCCGATCCGACGACGAGGCGAAAGATAATGATCCTCGGCTCGGGGCCGAACCGGATCGGGCAGGGAATCGAGTTTGATTATTGCTGCTGCCACGCTTCGTTTGCATTACGCGATGCAAATTTCGAGACGATCATGGTCAACTGTAATCCCGAGACGGTCTCGACCGATTACGATACATCGGACCGCCTCTACTTCGAGCCGCTGACGTTCGAAGATGTGATGAACATCGTCGATAAGGAAAAGCCCGAGGGCGTCATCGTGCAGTTCGGCGGGCAGACGCCACTGAATCTCGCGGACAGATTGCACGCGGCGGGCGTCCCGATCATCGGTACGTCGCCCGACTCGATCGATCTCGCCGAGGACCGAAAGCGTTTCAGCGCGTTGCTGAACAAGCTGAACATTCCGCAGCCGCCGAACGGCACCGCGGTTTCACCCGAGGAAGCAAAGGATATCGCGGCGGAGATCGGTTATCCGGTCGTCGTCCGGCCGAGTTTCGTCCTTGGTGGTCGGGCGATGGCGATCGTATACGACGAAGCCAGTCTCGACGAGTACATGCGTTCCGCGGTCGATGCTTCGCCTGCGAAGCCTATCCTCATCGACAAATTCCTCGAACGCGCCGGCGAGATCGATGTCGACGCCCTCGCGGATTGCGGCGGCGACCGGAACGCAGGCATCGTGCCTGCATCATCGCCGTCCGGCGATGACAAGCGCCAACGCGTCGTCATCGCAGGTATCCAGGAGCACATCGAAGAAGCCGGGATCCATTCGGGCGATTCGTCCAGTGTTCTACCGACTCAAAAGATCGCCGCTGAACATCTTGAAACGATCCGGCATTACACGGAACTGCTTGCCCGGGCGTTGAAGGTGTGCGGCCTGATGAATATTCAATACGCGATCCAGGACGATCGTGTGTATGTGCTCGAGGTAAATCCGCGTGCATCGCGTACAGTGCCCTTCGTCGCGAAGGCGACGGGTGTCCCGATCGCAAAGATCGCTTCGCTGGTTATGGCGGGTGCGAAAAAGCTAGCCGATTTTGATCTGCCCGACGTCTTGCCTGTTCCACAGATCTTTGTAAAATCACCCGTGTTCCCGTTCAAAAAATTCGCGGGTGTCGATCCCGTGCTCGGACCCGAAATGCATTCTACCGGCGAAGTGATGGGTGTCGGCGCGTCGTTCGGTGAAGCCTACGGCAAAGCCATGGAAGGCGCCGGACTGAAGATGCCAATGACCGGTAAAGCTTTCATATCAGTGACAAACGCCGATAAAGGACAGGCTGTGATCCTTGCACGCCGTTTGAACAAACTTGGTTTCGATCTTGTCGCGACATACGGCACGGCAAACCGTCTTCACGAAGTCGGTCTCGCGTGCGAATCAGTTTTCAAGGTCAACGAAGGAAGGCCGAACATCGCCGATCTCATACGCCAGGGCGATATCGCCGTGATCATCAACACACCCCTCGGCAAAACGTCGCACTACGATGAGAAAGCGATCCGTAAGGCGGCTCTGCAATTCAACGTCCCATGCGTGACGACCATTACGGGTGCCGAGGCGCTAGTCGAGGCGATCGCGACGAAGAAAAGTGAAACGCACGTGACGGTGAGAAGTCTGCAGGAGATCCATTCCCGACCCAAGCTCGCCGCCGAACAGATCGGCTAGCGTCCTGTCCGACTGAGTAACGCCCGCACCGTCGCCGTTGCAATTCCGAGTCTGTATCGGAAAGCAGGAACACAATCTTCGACTCAATGGGGCGCTTGCTCACGAGCCAGCAGATCACCGATGGTCAGACATACAACTTTGGCTATACCTATAATCTCTCCGGAGCGTTGATCGAAGAAACATATCCGAGCGGCAGAGTTGTGAAGAACACTCTCAACGCCGACGGCGAACTGTCGCAGGTGCAAAGCGGAAAATGCCTGGACGCTACGCCGGGAACCGCTGGCACGTGCACGAACCGTGCAGGATTTTTCACCTACGCCGACAGCTTTACGTACAACTCCTCAGGCGCCGTCACGAAGATGCAGCTCGGGAACGGAAAATGGGAAACTGCAAGCTACAACGAACGGCTGCAGATCACGCAGATTGGTTTGGGATTGACGCCGGAGACGCAGAATTTACTCAAGCTCGAAGTCAAATACAACACAACGGGTCAGACCGACAACAACGGCTCGATGCGCGAGCAGAAGATCACGGTTCCCGCAGTCGGAAGTAACCCGACCTTCACGGCGACGCAGAGCTACGCTTACGATTCCCTGAATCGAATTCAGTCGGCGACGGAAAACATCAACGG
>JBDTWZ010000070.1:0-15114 GCA_040006435.1 Acidobacteriota bacterium | reverse complement strand
TCGCTGCTCCCCGATTCCCGCATCAAGGCAACGGGCGAGCGCGACTCCGACGAAGCCTTAAGGGCCAAGTTTAAGGATATGGCCTACAGCGAGTACAACTGCAAAGCGCGCCGTAACCTCGACTGGGCCCACTCCTACCCGATGAAAATCGATAAGAAGCAGTTTCGGCTCTCCAGCCCCACGGGCTCCTGCGTAATGGTCGAGCAAAACAAGACCTTCGATTGTAAGGACGAAATAAAAAAGGTGATCTTCGGCGAGTAGGATAACCTTTTGCCCGCCGAAAATCACCCCGCATAGTCGCTCTGCAATCTCTATCTTGTTACGCGATAGACCTTGTTCTTCCAAACCACCACGACTTCCTCGCCTAGTGAAAAATATTGTGCGAGTTCCTTTTCGCGTCTCAGTACTGCGAAATATTCATCGCTCGCAAACTTTAGGTTGACCTCGGACTGTTTGAGCTCAGGCTTAAACTCGACATCGACCCAGACGTTGCTTTGCTGGACGAAGTTCTTGTTCGCAACGAATTGGTTTTGCGCGCTGTTTCGAACTATTACCTGCTCTTCGAGACCTGAAGCCCGGTCGACAATCGACGTGTTGTCCTTCATCGCGTTTTGTTGGACACTCTGCCGGACGGCTCCAGCGCCGCTCTGCGGTGCCATCTTCTCAGTCGCGCGTCGGGACAACAATCCAAGCTGTTGGGCGTCCGTCGGAGCCGCATTGGCGACCGAGCCGTCGGTTGCAAGGTATGATGTATATGGCGTCACGATTCCGTATCGCGTACCGAGATCCACGACCTCGTCCTTCAACTCTTTTGTTTCGCCGTTCTGCCTTATCTGCTCGATAAGCCAGCCGACACGCCGGCTCGCCCACAGACGCGGCAGGAAATCGTTGTCATCTTCGCGGACCGGAAAATCCAGATTTGGATAGCGAAAGCTTCGACTCTCACGTCCCGACTTTCCCCGCAACACAACTGTAATATTCTTCAGGTCGCCCGAACTCTTGTACTTTCCTATCACCGCCAACTGCATCCCCTTGAAAAGGTCGGTGAGCTTTCGCGGATAGATCAGCTCGGCCTGCACGTCGCCGAGATCCAACTCGAGGTCGGACAACACAGGTGAGCCGACCCTTGCGAAAAAGTTCGACACCTTTACCTCGAGGTCCTCTTTTGGCTGGACGTAATCCGAGATACCGGAATTCTCGGATCCGAGCTTGTCGAGCAGCGCAGTGTTTACGTCATATCCGAAACCGAACGGAAAAATTCTGACGTCCACGGTCTTTGCTTTCTGAAGGTTCGAGTTGATCTTGTCGATATTCGTTTCGCCGACCGTAGGCAGGCCGTCGGTCATAAAAACCAGCATCTTCGGACGATCATTTTTGTTGAACTGTTTCATCGACGCCAACAACGAGTCATTGATATTCGTTCCGCCCGTCGCATGCAGGCGTTTCACAAATTCTTCGCCGCGGCGTCGTCCTGCCGCATCGGCGTTTATGAGCGTACGTTCCATCAAATGTTCTTCGCCCGCGAAGCTGATCACATTAAAGCGATCGCCGTCGCGGAGCGACCGGATGCCGAACAGCAACGCAGAGCGCGCCTTTTCCATCTTCCCTTCTTCAGCCATCGAACCGCTGGTGTCGAGAACAAATACGATGTCCTTGTTAACCAGCTCGCGTTCGGCGACGTCATCCTTTGGCGAGAGCATCAACAAAAAGTAACCATCCTTACCCGGCTCGCGATGCGTCAGCAGCGTCATGCCGAAATCGTCGTTCGACAGTCCGTAAAAAAGTTGAAAATCGCTATCGTTGTTTGAAGTCTCGAAAGAAACCGAGGCCGATCGCTCACCCTTGTTCACAATATCGATCTTGTGCGAGGGCGAGTAGACGTTCCGCAGCGCTTCCCTGCCGGTGATCTCAATTTTTCCCGAGACGGTTCCAAATTGCTGTCGCGGCATCTGTCCGCGACCAGTTTCCGGCAAGCCATTCGCACGCCAGAGATTTCTGCCCATGCCGAGAGGGTAACGATACGAGACGGTTCCCGATTCGGCTTTCAAGATCTGTGAATAGACAAGCTCGAGTTTCTTATCCGAGTTTGGGGGAATGGGAAAGATAGACGCTTGGAACAGGTCCTTGCCCGCATATTCCAAGAGTCCGGGGTCACGTTGTCGACGCACGATCTCGTCATAGATCCGCCGCGCCTCTTCGCGCGAGCGAACTTCGCCGACGAGTTTCTTACCGTTTTCCCAGATCGAGAATTCCACTATCGACGCGGTTTCGGGGATCGGAAAGAAATATGTGCCCTCAAGTGTGTATGGCGTGTCATTTCTGAAGACTTGCTCAACACGCGTGGTCGCAACCTGCCCGCTGATCTTTGTATCGAGCTGGATCGATTTGACCGGCAAGACATTTGGCAGCGGCATCGGCTGCGGGATCGGACGAGGCCGGCAGGGTCGTGTATCACAAATTATCGGAATGATTACGCCTTGAGCGGTCGCCGACGAGCCAGTGAACAAAACACCAAGAACCGCGGCAAACGCGAAAGCGAGGACTTTTATCTTCATACTTTTTCTCCCAAACAAGCTGAACAGTTGTAGCGGATCGTCATTTATGACAATTAGGGAACGGCGGGGGCGGCGGCGGCTTGCATGAAAAAGGGCCGCCAAATGGCAGCCCCGGTCAAATTAAGGATGGAAGCGATTCAATCTCACCCGGCACCTAGTTTTCCGGCCGGCGATTATCCGTATCGTCCTCCAATGCCGAATCGATCTCTTTTTCAAACTTTATCCGCAGCTTTTCGACCAACACATCGGCCCGTTGGAGGCTTGCATCAAGCGACACTCGCGTGCGCTGAATTTCAGTCAGCAGGCTCTGCAGATTCGTCCGTTCAGATTCCAAACTCTTTCGCCGCGACGCGCGGATCTCCTCGGGGCGAAGCGAACCGACCATAGCAGTCGAGCGCTCTATGACCTCGGGCCGCATATCATATTCAAGCGAGTCGAGTTTCGTTTTCACCGCATTTTCTTTTTCGATCATCTCGAAAACCTGTTTTCGAAGGCTTTCAGAACGCTGCTCGGCTCGCGTCAGGATATCGAGGTTCAGAAGCAGGCGCTTTTGTTTTTCGTCGGGATCGACGGCTCTGGTAACCCGACCCGCCTCAAGATTCCTGATTCTATTTCCCAGGTCTTCCAAAGTTACGACGCTTGCAGTGTCGGCTCCGGTCACAGTCCTGATTTCGTTCGGATCCGGCGGTATCGCTCGCGAGTTTTCGTCCGGGAACTCATCGGCCCGGCTGATGATAAGCGGTTCCGATGTCAGCGGCGCTACGGACGGCGCGGGAACAGGGATCGAGGTGCGCCGCCGCCGACTCGTCTGTCCGTTAACGTCCGCCGAAGCGGCCGCGAACGCGAAAATGACTATCACCGGAACGATCAAATAAATTCGCCGGAGCGAAAGATCTCTCATAAACTACTTTCCTTTCTTTGCATTGTCTTTGTCGGGAATAAAGTCGCCGGTAAAAAGCTCAACTGCATTTTTTGCGAATCCAACTATCGGGATAGCGTCAATTCCCGAGTTCACGACTCCTCTCACGAAACCTTTCTTCTTGATATCATGACCGACCAGGCCGACGACGATCACCGTTCCCCCGAACGGCACCATCTTCGCGGCACGCTTAGCCACCTGCCAGCCGCCCACATGCACTAGTTTTCTACCTATTCCCAGCTTTTTCTCTGTCATCAGCGTCTCAGCTTATACTTGCTTTCCTGTGATGACAACAGCATACTTTTGTTTGCACGATTTCAGCCTCAGAAAAGTTCCCCATTCTGCTCAGCATGTCTCTGAAAGTCGTTAACCTTTCGAAAAGATACAACGATATGTGGGCCCTTCGCGACGTTTCGCTCGAGACCGCGACAGGTGAGGTGTTCGGCTTATTCGGTCCCGCGGGCTCGGGAAAAACCACTCTGTTGAAAGCAATCGAGGGTAAGTTCCCACTCAACGGCGGCTCGGTCCAAGTGAACACGACCGACGTTACTGCACTGGCTGGTACGGCTCGCAAGATTACCGTACCGGAGTATGAAAGCCCATCGATCTGGCGGCGGGTTTTTAATGATGAAAACTCCGCAACAAAGGTAGACGCAAGATCAAGGGCCGTACTCCGCGCGATCGAGTCTGCTGATTCTGTCCTGCTCCTCGACGATCCCCTTTGCGGAATGGACGCCGGCGAACGTGAAGCGCTCGCCGACAAAATTCGGAACGTCGCTCGAGAGCGAGGCGTGTCGGTCCTTTTCGCTTCAAATGATTTTGGACAGATCCTGCGTGCGTGCGATCGGGCGGCGGTGATCGTAAAAGGCGAGATCAAACAAAGCGGACCGCCGCAGGAGATCTACGAAAAACCCGAGTCGCGCGTCGTCGCCTATGTCACCGGACGCAACAACCTTTTCGCCGCCCGCCGCCTGACATCTAGCAAAGCAGAAACTCCCGAGTTCTTCACAATCGATGGGGGGCACAGGTTGTTCGCTCAGCGGATCGAACGCGGTGCCCTCGGGGCGTTAAATCAAAACGTCACATTGGCGATCCGGCCGGAACAAGTATCTATCTCATTCGGAGCTTCGTTTCCGGAAGACAATCTTCTCAAAGCGTCGGTTCGCCGGATCCAGTGCCTGGGGCCGACGACACTGATCGAACTCGATGCCGATGGTTTGAGATTGGACGCGCTCGTGCTGCGTGTCGTGGGTCTCGATGTCGGTGCGGAATGCATGGTCGGACTCCCGCCGGACAGAATTCAGATCTTTAGAGACTAAACAGCCTCGCCAAAGAGCGACGCTGTCTGTACATCGTTGGCCAGCTTAGCGCACGAAGGCATTCGGTAATGGCGTATCGCTCGATAATCCAAAGTTCGTAATGAGAATGCCAGCGGTTGTGCGATCGACATACCAGGTCGCGGTCGACGGCCTGAATATCCCCCGATCGAATTTTCCGTCACCGTCGTAATCACCCGGGACCGGTGCGTCTCCGCTGCTTCCGAACGGTACTGAGTAGAACGAAGAGTCCTCGCTTCTCAACACGTACCACGATCCATTCGACGGCCGCCATAATGCAATGTCAGCTTTCCCGTCACCGGTGTAGTCGCCCGGCACAAGTTTGTCCGTGCTCAACCCGAACTGAAGCGCCGTCACACCGCCGGTGCTCTTGTTGATCCACCATTCGCCGCCGCTCGGACGAAAGATGGCGATATCGCTCTTGCCATCACCGTCATAATCAGCAGGTATCGGAATATCCGTCGGAATACCAAACTGGATTATGTCCGTCCCGCCGCCTGACTTGGCGATGTACCACGTAGACGCCGACTGTCGGAAGACTGCCGCATCGGCCTTGTTGTCGCCGTCATAATCTCCCGGCACAAAGATGTCGGTGCTGATGCCGAATGGAAATGCATAGAACGACGAATCTTCACTCCGCAAAACATAAAGCTGGCCCTCGGATGGACGCCAGATCGCGACATCCGTTTTTCCATCGCCGGTGTAGTCTGCCGGCACAAGGCGGTCGGACGACGTTCCGAACTGAAGCGCGTTTGTCTGGTTATCCGAGCTGCGATTGATCCACCACTCGCCTCCAGCCGGTCGGAAGATTGAAATATCTGTCTTGCGGTCTCCGTCGAAATCGACCGGTGCGGCCGCGGGAGGAGTCAGGCTCTGAAAGTTGTACGCTACGAGCGCGAAGTGCTGATCCGTCGGGTCGGCATTTCCAAGCACGCCGTTACCGTTCAACGCAACAGAAGAAACCGCCACCGAGAAAAAGGTTCCAGCCGGAATCCCCGCGGGTAAAAATACGTTCTCTACGTTATTGACAGTGTCGCCTGATCCACCGGGAACCGATACACCTCCGCTAAAGACATTACCGCGGTAAAAGGTTCCGCCCACATTAACCTGCAGGTCCAGGTTATTGACGAGGGCCGGATTGCCGGCGCCGGGCGGATCTGTCCAAACAAGCGTGATCCTTACCGGCTTAGTCGGATCCGCGACAGTTCCGATCATGCCAAGGCCCATACCCGGGTCGCTGAAGATAATTTCCTGATTTACATACAAACTCGGCACGCCGGTGTTGAGCATGTACTTCATGTTGATCCGACCCCAACCTTCGTTGCCGTTGGGTATGGCGGCGGCCGTGTTAACACCGTTCATTTCCTGAGCTGTGTTGATTATCGCCGCTTTAATGAGCGCGGGACTCGGATTGACGCCCACGTGACCGTTCTTCCAGAACTGCGTGAAAAGGGCGGCCGCTCCGGCGACTTGGGGGGCCGCGTGCGAAGTCCCGCCGCTGTAGACGTGGTTTGGATCTCCCGGAATAAAGCCAAACGTCGAGGTACCTGTCCCCGCGCCTCCGCCCGTGATGATATTTCCAGGTGCACAGATATCAGGTTTTACCCGGCCGTCTGCGGCCGGACCGCGACTCGACGTACTAAGCAAGTCATCGATATTATTCGAGCTTGTCGGAGCGAGCTCTGTCCTTAGATTCTCTGTGTTGCCGACCGCAATGACATTCTTGGCGACCTTCGGTCGCGTTAAGCCGCTAGCGCCTGAATTCCCTGCTGAAAAAATAATATTGAACGGATCGATCGTAGGTCCTATGGAACCATCTTGTACCAGGCCGTCGTACTGCGCGGCAAGCGAATCATAGGAGTTGCTATTCGTTCCGGCGCCCCAACTATTGTTAGAGATAGTTCCTCGGACGCCGTTGGGTCCAAGAGTGTTTAGCGTGTCGTCAATCGACTGAGCGTCCGTTGTCGTATTGCCTGAGACCAGGAAAGGAATATTAATTATGTTTGCCTTCGGAGCAATACCTTTTCCGTAGTTGTAGCCTGTTGGATCGAGCACTCCGAACGGAGCATCACCGGCAATAATCCCTGCATTCAAATGTCCGTGTCCGCCCGTTGCCGAGGCTGCGGCTCCGCGAAGCGGACCATGCACCGTGTTTGCTGACGTTATGTAAAACCCGCCGTTTCCCGGAATGCTGATGCCGTCATCAGCCACAGCGACGGTTACGCCTGTACCGTCAACACCAAACTGCGACAGAGGATTGTAGCCTGGCGGAGAAATTGATGTGGTACTCAAATAGTTTCCCGCCACGATTTGTGCCGCACGTTCATCTTCTTTCACCGGCTGAACGTACGGATCGATTCTGAATACGTCGGAGATTTCCGCCACGCGCACTAGGTCTGCTTTTAGGATCTCTATGCGAAGCACATTAAAAAAATTATTTGTAAGCATGCTTTGGGCGATGATTCGTCCGGGAATACTACTCGCAACCCCTTGCAGATTAGCCCTTCCAAATACCGCGACATCGAACATCGCCGAATCCCCTTTCGCATCCTCGACGAACCGAGCAAGCTCGGGCGATCTTTTCTGATCTGCGGTATACTTCCCGACCCATCGCACTCGTGAGTGGCCCGCGATCTTTGAGATCGCTTCCCCGCCGCCATAAACAAAAAATGCCTGATGCGGTACGTACTGAAGCACCTCGACGCCGGCATCCCGAATACTGTCCAGCCATTCGTCTTTTGCTATGCCGCCGAATTGAACAACGTAATACCCGCTTTCGTTCGGGGCCGCGTCGCCCACGCCTATAGTTTCTGCCGGCGTAGATTCAACTGGTTCAAATTTCGCACCGGGCAAATTGATACTTGTTTCGATTTTCTGCACCTCGAGGCCTGAACGCGACATGTCCGTACTTTTATTCTTCGCAAGCACGACGAATGAGCCAAAGTCCCCGACGATGCGTCCGTACTTCTCGGCCTTGTCCCGATCGTTGATAGAGCGAAACTGTACTCGAACTATTTCCTTCGATCGGCTCCGGATATCCTTCGTCACATCGTCGCTGGTGGAAAACTGCTCGAACTTTGCTTTCGGTGTGGGTTCGGCGGCGGGGCGCTGTTGCGCACTGTTTCGCCGTTCGCCTGTGCCAAGGTAAATTGCGATCAGCAGAGCGACCGACAAGATCACAAACGCGAAACGGATCCGGGGGAACGATCTATTCATTTATTTACTCCTGATTATTACTTCTGGGGAAGCCGGGCTAATTTTTACCTGAGAGAAAACTTAGCATATCGATGCAATAAAGCACAGCATTTTGCCATTCTATACGGAAGAAAAAGAGCCCCGGGATCGCTCCCGAAGCTCTTTGATATTAGGCTTTTCCACGCTCTAAATGTTAGGAACCAGTATTAGATTCACACGCCGATTCTTTGCACGATTTAAGTTTGTCGTGTTCGGAGCAACCGGCAAGTTCGCTCCCATTCCTTTCGCCTCGATCCGAGCATCGGCGACGCCAAAACCGACAAGCCGATCGGCAATTGAGCGAGCACGCTGTCCGGTGAGAGCATCCAGTTCCTCGGCTGTTCCCCTGTCGTCGGTGTGCGCCTCGATAACAACCTTGTAGTCCGGATTATTGGCAAGCAGTTCGCCGAGAGGTCCGAGCTTAGTACTAGCGGCCGGCGAAAAGCTGCTCGCCCTCGCCGCGGACCAATAATTTTCTGGCAGTGTTAAGACGATACCGCGCTCATTCTTCGACACGGGTCCGAAACGTCGTAGCGATTGCATAAATGAGCCTTGGCCTGCCTCCAGAATTCCGATCCTCTGTTCTCTTGCGCGTTGTTCCTCCGACGAGCGACGTTCGTTCTCGATCGTCTCGACCCTCGCCTTCGCGTTGTCCGCCTCAACCTTGGTTCTGCCAAGCTCTTCGCGGAGCCGTCCGTTCTCAGCGCGCAGCTCGCGAATCTGCGTTGAATATGTCGTTACGTCGCGCTCGGAGAGCTCTCGCTGTCGCGTCTCGTCCTGGAGCTGCTGTTTGAGCTCGGCGATCTCGTTCTGCGCATCGGCCAATCGGTTTTCAGCCTGTCGGGTTTCCGCATCAGACCTCGCTTTTTCGTTTCGCTTTTCACGCGCATCTTTTCGCACGTACGCCGTCGATTCCGCTTTCACCGCACCGCTGATCGCACGCCTGGCGGCGATGTCCACCGCTTCGTCGTCACGTCCCCCTTTCCATGTATTTTCCGCGTTTGCGAGAAGCGACTCGGCTTCGCGAAGCTCTTCCTGCGCGTCGCGTTCGGCCCCGGCAAACCGTGCGAGAGCCATCGCCTGTTTGGCCTGCAAGATCGTCGAAGGTGTTTTCGAATAATCGATCTCCGCGATCTCCGGCGTCCGAGCGTCGCGGAAATAGTCACTGGAGTTTCCGAAATACTGAACTGTCGGCGCGGTCGCAATCGTTTTACCGCTGATCGCGACCGGACTCAGATTCTCAAGCATGATCGCCTGACTCGGTCGACGGACAAGAAAGTGCGGCTCGGCGGTGATGATCAATGCAAACGTCTGAAGCGGGGTCGTAACACTTATCTTTGAATCAAACTCAAAGAAACCTCGTCGCTTGATCTCACCCAGATTATCGACTTGCCCGTCCGGTGCGATCGCCCAAAGAACGTAAGTGGCGTAACCGGCTCCGAGCTCGAAGGGCCGCGGCATTTTTGAGACAGAAAGCTCTATCTCGGTACCGTTTCGGCTGGTTCGCTTCATCCTGGCATCGCCCTTCATTCGCGGAAAACGGGTCGTGCCCCGAAACTGGACCACCACCGGCTCATCGAGCGGATAAGTGATCGCAGTAGTCCGGCGCGGAACGTCAAGCTGGCCATAGCCAACATCGACTAGTACGAAAACGAGCAGAAATGTAAACAACAATCCGAGAAGCCCTAAATTTTTCATATTGGTGGTCTCCGAAAAGGCGGCGCTGATAAAAAGATGCCACAAAAGTTTCAATCGTTGCAAAGAAGGTAACTTGGACAAACCGCACGGGAAACAAGTATATTCAACTTTCTCACGAGCCCGATGAACGAGTTTCGCCGACTTCTAAAATACGTCCAGCCGTACTGGCTGACTTTTACGTTCGCGCTCTTGACGATGGTGCTGGTCGCTGTCTTTGAAACCGCCACGGGCGCCCTTCTCGTTCCGATATTCGGACAGTTCCTTCCCGGTGCCGCGGGAAAATCCGAAACGCTTTTCAGTTTGCAGCAATTTATTCCGCAAGAGCCTTGGTATCAGGCGTGGCTCGCGATCTCGCTCATGCTGCTGACCTTCACGATATGCAAAGGCATCGCCGAATTCTTTTCCTCATACTTGATGGCAAAAATCGGACAAGCTGCCATTCTCGATCTTCGCCGACAGCTTTACGATCATCTACTTCGCCAGCCCTCGTCTTTCTTTGAAAAGCACCGCACGAATTTTTTGGTGTCCCGGCTGGTGGTCAGCTGCTCGGCGATAGAGATGGCGGTTTCCGCGAACCTTCGCGATGTTCTCCGCGAAGGGTTCATGCTCATCTTCTTTTTCTCGGCGGCATTTTATTTCAATTGGCGGCTTATGCTCGGTGCAATGATAATCGCGCCGATCATCGCCTTTCTTACGACAAAGTTTAGTAAGGCGCTCCGACGACTCGCCGAAGAAACTTTTGAAGGCAACAAGCTTCTGAATGACACGGCTCAGGAAACGCTCGCGAATCAAACGATCGTGAAAGCGTATTCGGCCGAGGATCGCGAGAAGGAGCGCTTTGGGCGGATCGCGCAGGTCATCGCGAAAGCGAATCGCAGGTCGGGCCGGATCGCCGCGACCTCGCCGCCAACGATCGAGATAATCGGCACCATCGCGATGCTTATCCTTTTCTATTTCGGCTTGCGTGAGATCAATGCCAACCGGATGGACGCGGCGCAGTTTTTTACATTCCTGTTCTTCCTTTTCCGCAGCTACGATCCGATGCGAAAGATCTCGCGTCAGCACAACGAGATCTCGAAAGCATTCGCCGCCGCCAAAGACGTCTGGAGCATTCTCGACGAAGATGAAACGCTGCCCGAAAGAAGGAACCCCGTTTCTCTGAGCCCGCTGGCCAATGCCATCGAGCTGAGAGACGTTTCATTCAAATACAAGAACGATCCGCAAAAGAAGATTCTCGACAATGTTTCGCTTATCTTCCCGAAAGGCACAATGGTCGCGCTTGTCGGTGAAAGCGGGGGTGGAAAATCGAGCTTGATCCGGTTGATCCAGCGACTCTATGATCCAAGCTCCGGTGCGATATTCTGGGACGGCACCGACATTCGCGATGCGCGGATAAGCGAGCTCAAAAAAATGATCGCGCTCGTCACGCAGGAAACCGTGCTTTTCAATGACACGATCCGATATAACATTTCTTACGGAAATCCCCATGCGACCGACGAAGAGCTTGCGCACGCCGCGAGAGTCGCGTACGCTGCGGACTTCATTAACGAGCTCCCTCACAAATTTGACACTCTCGTCGGCGAGCGTGGAGTTTTCCTTTCCGGTGGACAGCGGCAGAGGATCGCGATCGCCCGCGCGGTGCTGGTCGATGCCCCGGTGCTGATACTCGATGAAGCGACATCGGCATTGGATGCTGAGTCCGAGCTTCTTGTTCAGAAAGCGCTGAGCAACTTGATGAGCAATCGAACATCGATCGTCATCGCACATCGCTTGTCGACGGTCCGCAAGGCGGACAAGATCGTCGTTATGGAAAGAGGCAAGATCGTCGAGACTGGTACCCACAAAGAATTGCTCGAAAAGGGCGGCAGATATAAAAGGCTTTATGAACTGCAATTCGCGGACGAGGAGTTTGACGTGCCGACTTTAACAGGCGAACCCGAACAGAACGCCGGCTGAAGCCGGCACTCACAAATTATGAAATCAATGACCGGATTCGGCCGCGGGGCCGTTACTGAAACAGACTTTTCCGTGACGGTCGAATTAAAGACCGTCAACAACCGCTTTCTCGACGTAAGCCTTCGCCTGTCGAACGAAATGCAGTCGATCGAAGCCGAGATCAAGCGGCTCATCTCGAGCCGGCTTTCGCGCGGCCGAGTCGACGTAAATGTTCAATACGACCGCCCCGAGGAAATAAATTACGAGCTGAACCGTCCAATGATCGTCGGCTATCTCGCGGCGATGAAAAAGATGCGGGAGGAATTCGACCTCGCCGGCGACCCGGACATTAACGTGATCGCAAAGCTTCCGAACGTAATGATCTCGAGAAAGGACGAGTTGAGCGAGGCCTTCGCGTTCGGCGTCGCAACGGCTGTGAACTCCGCCCTCGAAGATCTTGAAAAGATGCGTTTACGCGAAGGCGAAATGTTGAAGACAGAGTTGGCGTCGCGACTCGATACGATCGAGCAGCATCTTCCATCGATCGAAAGCGAGGCCGAGTCCATCAGCGAAGAGTACCGACAGCGTCTGACGAGGCGTATCGGCGATCTACTTGAAAAAAGCGAATCGCAGATCGAGCTCGATCAAGGCCGGCTCGCGCAGGAAATTGCCTATATCGCCGATCGAGCCGATATCTCGGAGGAGATCACGCGGCTCAAAACGCATATCGAGCACTTTCGAACGATAATGAATGAGGACAAGGAGGTCGGAAAACGTTTGGATTTTTTGACTCAGGAGCTTAATCGAGAGGCGAACACGATCACATCCAAGACCAACAATATGACCGTCAAGGAGAACGCCCTCGCGGTCAAAAGCGAGATTGAGAAAATCCGCGAACAAGTGCAAAACGTAGAATAACGTAAAACGGACAGTGGAAAATGGAAAACGTCCTTCGCGAAAAATCCTATAAGTTTGCGTTGAGAATGGTAAATCTCTATAAATATTTGACGAGTGAGAAGAAGAAATTCATCCTGTCGAAACAGGCTCTCCGCTCAGGAACTTCGATCGGAGCAATGTGGTTGAAGCGAATCAAGCTCGTCAAAAGCGGATTTTGTTCACAAGCTTTCTATTTAATTGAAGGAGTCCTTTGAAACTCAATATTGGATCGAATTGTTAAGGGACGGGGAATACCTGGCAAAGGATATGTCTGAATCTTTGATCACCGACTGTTGTGAGCTGCAGAAGATTCTGACCGCATCGATCCGAACCGCAAAAGCGTCACCGCGACGATAGCTCGGATTTTAGGTTTTCCATTCTCCGTTTTCCATTTCTATGAAAGGAAATCTGATTATCATAAGCTCGCCCTCCGGCGGCGGAAAAGGCACATTGATCCGCGAGGTGCTGGAGATCGCTCCGCATATCGGCTATTCGGTTTCACTGACGACGCGTCCACCGCGATTCGGTGAAGAAAACGGCAAGCACTATCACTTTGTCACGCAATCGGAATTCGAAGCATACAGGGAGAAAGGCGGATTTCTCGAATTCGCCGAGGTCCACGGGCATTTTTACGGAACGTCTCTGGAACAAACGGAACAGATGACAAGCTCCGGAATGGACGTCATCCTCGAAATCGACGTCCAGGGTGCGGCGACGATCCTACAGAAGATGCCTGAGGCCGTCAGCATATTCATCCTGCCGCCGTCGTTTGAGGTTCTCCAGGCACGACTGACAGCACGAGCGACCGAAGGAATGGAGGACCTCGAGCTTCGGCTAAGGAATTCCCTGGACGAAGTAATGCAATTCTCCAGCTTTGGATATGTTGTGATCAACGACGAGATCCCTGCTGCATCCCGCAAACTCGCCGCCATAATCCTTGCCGAAAGACAGCGGCCGCATAGACAAGGCGAGCAGATTCAGGGTATCCTTGTTAGTTTCGAGAGGTCGAGACTTTTTAAACCGGAGAGTTAAGCTTTAATATGGCCAAAAAAGAACCAGTTGTGGCGGCGGAAGAATCGGAAAACGAGGTCGAAGAGACCATCAATCCGCCCGAAATCGATTCGAAATACAGAATGATCATCCTCGCGGCGCAGCGAAGCAAGCAACTTCAACGTGGTGCGATTTCGCGGGTCGATATCGATACCCGCAAGAGCAAGCCGACGCGTGTCGCAATGAAAGAGATCGAAAATCGAAAGGTAAATTTCGAGATTCTTGAAAGCATTAAATAGGGACGTTCGAACCCGTTGAAAAAGGCTGCCTACCCGGCAGCCTTTTTTCTATGAGTACGTGATTTTTTGCGTGAAGCTCCGGCTCGTTTGTCTCATTCGTTGACGCGTTTGCCGACGTCGCTGATTGCTTCGCCTACCGAATCTATGGTGTCCGACACACCCCGTTTGATTTTACCCCAGCTTTCCTGAGCTTCGCCGCCGGCATTTTGTGCTTCGCCTTCGGCCTCGAGACTCTCGTTTCCCGTCAGTTCACCGACCTTATCCTTGACGGTTCCCTTCGCTTGTTCCCACTTGCCCTTTGCTTCGTCGTTATTAAAAATAGCCATTTTCCCAACCTCCCTTGTGATTTACTAGCACGTATCGAATCCGAACGTCTCGCTGGTGATTGGTACCAAAGCAAGTCTCATTCCGACAAATCCAAAATCCAAATCTAAAATCGAGTTACATTCCTTTGTAATTTGGTCCACCGCCGCCTTCGGGCGTGACCCAGTTGATGATTTGATACGGATCTGCAATGTCGCACGTTTTGCAGTGAACACAGTTCGAGAAATTTACTTTCAATTCCCGGCGCCCCGTTTTTGAATTCGCCTCCATCTCATAAACCTGTGCCGGGCAAAACCGTTGGCATGGATTTCCATATTCTTCAGCGCATCGGGTCGCGCAGATCTCGGTGTCGAGCACGTGCAGGTGCGACGGTTGATCTTCGTCGTGTGAGACCGCAGCATGGTACACGTCCGTGATCTTGTCGAAGGTTAGTTCTTTGTCGAACTTCACACCGGAATACCGTTCTTCAAACAACGGACGCCCATTCGCACGCTCCTTAACAGTCGCGTTTCCGCCCGGAAGTTTCTCCATGCGCTCGTGGCCGGCAATGTGATGTTCCCTCGGCATAAATCCCCACGCCAGGCCCTTCGTCAAAAACTGCAGGCCAGTGTTTATCAGTGCCGACCATCGGCCCGACTGGAACGCCGCGTGGAAGTTTCGTACCGGATAGAGCTCATCGTATATCCAACTCAGGTTCACCTTTTCGTCGTAGTGCCTCAGGATCTTCGAACTAAAATCCTGATGCTCAAATGCAGAGACGATGGTCTCGGCTGCGAGCATGCCTGACTTCATCGCCATGTGAATTCCCTTGATCCGCTGGCCGTTGAGAAACGAGCCTGAATCTCCGACGATGAGCACGCCGTCGGCGTAGAGCTTTGGCATCGTCC
>JBDTWZ010000069.1:0-15487 GCA_040006435.1 Acidobacteriota bacterium | reverse complement strand
GGCGTTGCGGACAGCTTGCTCGGGAAAGGCTTTATCGAAAAGAAGCTGAAGGTGCCGACCACAGGCCGGAACTGGCGCACGGTTCAGAAACTCGCTGAGCTATGAACGGAACGCCGGCATCTTGCCGGCATGCTCCTCTTGCAGTGTAGAATTGCAGATGACGTTAACAAGTTTTGCCGGCAGGATGCCGGCTTTCCAAGATGCCGATCAGAAAACCTTTCAACTTCAAACAATGGATCGATGAGCACCGGCATCTTCTCAAGCCGCCGGTTGGAAACCAATGCGTCTATGACGATGAGGATTTCATCGTGATGGTCGTCGGCGGGCCGAACTCGCGCAAGGATTATCACTGGGACGAAGGTGAAGAGCTTTTCTATCAGCTTGAAGGCGATATCAAGGTTCAGGTGCAAGAAGACGGAAAAGCTGTCGACGTTCATATTCGCGAAGGTGAAATATTTCTGTTGCCGCCGCGTATTCCTCACAATCCGATCCGCGGAGCGAATACTGTCGGTCTCGTGATCGAACGCAAGAGGCACGAAGCTGAACTCGATGGCCTGCTCTGGTTCTGCGAGAACTGCAATGAAAAACTCTACGAAGAATATTTTCAGTTGACCGACATAACGACGCAGTTTCAGGGCGTGTTCGCGAAATTTTACGGTTCGGAAGCATTGAGAACGTGTAAGAATTGCGGCTCGGTGATGCAGCCGCCGAACATTGTCACCTGAATATGAACGATCTCGTTCCTGAGGTAAAGAACATCATATCGCTGATGGACGAACACGAAATTGACTATGCCCTCTGTGACGGGCTTTCAATGGCGGTTCATGGATTTCCTCGCGCTACGATGGATATCGATATCCTCATCCGGCCTGAATCGCTCGAGCGCACATACGAGATCGGCAAACAACTTGGATTCGATATTCGCGGACTCGTTGTTTCGTTCAAAGAACGGGCGGTTGAAATTCGACGGATTTCCAAGATCATAGATGAAGATGTTCTTTCTTTGGATCTGCTGCTTGTCACGCCTCAGGTTGAAGACGCTTGGGAGTCGCGTCAATCAGTCGAATTTCAAGGACGAGTTCTTCGTGTTGTTTCTCGAGACGGCTTGATCAAAATGAAGAATCTGGCTGGTCGGCCGCAAGACCTCGCCGACATATATCGCATCGAAAATGAAGAAGATTGATATGTCAGAAAAGGCAATATTGCGTAGGCTGAGGCAAGTAGATCAGCTACGTGACCTTTGTCTTTCGCTGATGAAGGCAAAGCCTCTCTCACCGGAACAGGCGGCGGAGCTCCGAGCGAAAAAGGGAGAAGAATGCACGGACTCGAAAGCAAAGGTCGAGTATCTGCCGTGAATCTCTAGCGAGTTGTGCCCTAGTTCTGTCGTTGTTTGTCGAACATATCGATGGGCTCATTTTCTTTTTGACTTATTGCAATCAGCGCAGTCTAAAGTCTTAACAAATGCTTAAGATCGACGTCCACACACACATTCTTCCGAAAGATATTCCCGACTGGAAAAGCGTGTTCGGTTACGGCGGGTTTATCACGCTCGACCATTACAAACCCTGCTGCGCGCGAATGCTCCGGGATGATGGAAAAGAATTTCGAGACATCGACGAGAATTGTTGGAGCCCCGAAAAACGGATCGAAGAGATTGACGAACTCGGTGTCCGCGTTCAGGTGCTTTCGACCGTGCCGGTGATGTTCAGCTACTGGACCAAACCAAAGGACGGCTTGGAGGTCGCGAAGTTTCTCAACGACCACATTGCCGGTATTGTCTCTGAATTTCCGCTCCGCTTTGTCGGACTCGGAACGGTACCGCTGCAGGATACACAGCTTTCGATCGACGAGCTAAGGCGATGTAAGGCCCTCGGTCTTGCCGGCGTTCAGATCGGCACGAATGTGAATCAATTGAATCTAGGTGAGTCGCGGTTCTTTGATTTTTTTGCGGCGTGCGAGGAACTCGGCATGGCAATCTTTGTCCACCCGTGGGACATGATGGGCGAAGGCGACATGCAGAAATATTGGCTTCCGTGGTTGGTGGGCATGCCCGCGGAAGTTTCGCGTGCGATATGCTCGCTTATTTTTTCCGGAGTGCTTGAAAGATTGCCACGCCTTCGCATTTGTTTTGCGCATGGCGGGGGCTCGTTCCCCGCGACGATCGGCCGCATCGATCATGGATTCACCGTTCGGCCGGACCTGTGCGCCGTCGATAACCCGCACAGCCCGCGAAAATATCTGAATCGAATGTATTTCGATTCGCTTGTCCACGAACCGGCGAAACTGGATTACCTGATCAAGCTGGTCGGAGCGGACCAGGTCGCGCTCGGCAGCGATTATCCGTTCCCGCTTGGAGAAGCAAGGCCGGGCAGCACGATCGACGCGATGCATTTTGACGAGACGGTAAGGTCGATGCTCCTGCATGGAGCGGCTCTGAATTGGTTGGATCTGGACAAGGCATTATTTGAACACTGAGAGATCTCTCCAATCGAAACAAAAAGGCCCGGAGATAAACTCGCCGGGTCCTTCGTTAAAAATCCTAACGCAGTTCAAAAGGAGCTGGCACTACCGCCAATTTCCGAAGCTTTTTCCTTGCGGACCTTTGCCGCGTTCCTCTCTGATCTCGATCTAATAACCGCGTATGTCCGATCGGGCGTTTTTACGGTGGTCAAGTGTCCCTGTCCGTCGATCAAGTCGAATACCAATCTGATGTCACCTGCCGTAGAATCACCAGTCGCGCTCAACAATACTCGCTGAAACGCGTCGGTCTTCGGATCGCGGATCGCCAGAGTCGCCGTTCCGATCGCCAACTTATCGATCTTTAAATTATACTCTCCCGCCTCGTAAGAGCGGTCGCCAATGGTAAATGCGAAGGGAATATTGACGTCGGTCCCGAACCCCGCCTGGGCGAAAGTCGCGACGGCCGTGAATACAACGATCAAGCTAAGAACTGAACCGATCTGAATTAATTTTTTCATGATTACTTTTCTCCTTTGTATTAAGTGACGAAAGTTGCCTTCCATTGGTTACGCGAAAAACATCGCGCCTATGTATCAACGCCTCTGACCTAAAAAATATGCGGTTTGAGTACCAAAGCCCTGCTGCTTGCCGGCTTCGCTTTCAAAACCGCGCGTTATCAATTAAATTCAATTCAACCGAATGATGGAGTCATCAATGTTTGAATTCGAAGCGTCGCCGGACTTCGCCGGTGAAATGGATACGGCGGATCCGCTGAAAGGTTCCCCCGAAAACTACTTTTTACCAAAGGACACGAGCGGCTCAGAGGTGATCTACTTCACCGGCAACTCGCTTGGGCTGCAGCCGAAAAGTGTTCGCGGCTACATCGAACAGGAATTAAAAGATTGGGAAACGCTCGCCGTCGAGGGCCACCTGAAGGCGAGACGTCCGTGGCTTCCCTATCACGAATTTCTGACAGATCAGATGGCCCGTGTCATCGGTGCCAAATCGATCGAAACCGTCGTGATGAATTCACTCACGGTCAATCTCCATTTGATGATGGTTTCGTTTTATCGGCCGGTGGGAAAGAGAAGAAAGATCGTGATCGAAAAAGGCGCGTTCCCTTCGGATCAATACGCGGTTGAATCTCATATACGATTCCATCAGTCGGAATCGCCTGCGGTAGCGGGCGTTTCTGACTGGCTCGTGCAACTCGCGCCGCGCGACGGTGAATCGACCTTACGTACCGAAGATATACTCGATACAATCCAACGTGAAGGCGACCAGCTCGCACTGGTGTTACTGGGTGGTGTCAACTATTACACCGGCCAGGCTTTCGACATGAGAGCGATCACCGCCGCCGGTCATGAAGTCGGAGCGGTCGTCGCTTTCGATCTCGCTCACGCCGCGGGAAATGTCGAATTGCAACTGCACGACTGGAACGTCGATTTTGCGGTCTGGTGCTCATACAAATATTTGAACGCCGGGCCCGGCGCGGTTGCGGGAGCGTTCATTCACGAGCGTCACGCCGACGCGTTTGAGTTGCCACGATTCGCCGGTTGGTGGGGACATGACAAGGCGACGCGTTTTTTGATGGGTCCGGAATTTGATCCGATCCGGGGTGCGGAAGGCTGGCAGATCTCAAACCCGCCGATTCTGCAGATGGCCGCATTGCGTGCGTCGCTTGAGATTTTCGACGAAGTGGGCATGAGCGCACTCCGTAAGAAATCTGTAAAGTTAACCGGTTATCTGGAGTTTCTTTTAGGCGAAATTGGTAACGAACGGATATCGGTGATAACGCCCTCGGATCCTGAACAGCGCGGCTGCCAACTTTCGATTCGGGTAAAACACGCGGACAAAAGTCTGTTCAATGCGATCACTTCACGGGGTGTTTCCGCGGATTGGCGCGAGCCCGATGTGATCCGCGTCGCTCCCGTTCCACTTTATAATTCATTCACGGATGTTTTTAATTTCTCCGAAATCTTGAAGGAGTGTCTGGGGAACTGATTTAACGCAGAGCTCGCGGAGACCGCGGAGGGAAAAAGATCGGGCTCAGCGTTCTCAGCGGCCTCTGCGTTAGAAGTCTGATATGTCGAAAGTCGTCATCATCGGCGCAGGCCTTGCAGGTTCGCTGCTTGCGATCTACCTAGCGAAGCGGGGAATGGAAGTGGACATCTTCGAAGCACGCGGCGATATGCGAAAGGAAGATGTTGACGCCGGCCGCTCGATAAACCTCGCGCTGTCGGATCGCGGGATCGCGGCGCTCCGCGAAGTTGGAATGGACGAGTACATGCTCGCCGAAGCCGTCCCGATGTACGGGCGGATGATCCATTCCGTATCGGGCGAGACGAAATTACTTCCGTACAGCGGCCGTGAGGGAGAATTCATCAACTCGGTCTCGCGGGCGGGCTTGAACATCGCATTGATAAACGAAGCGGAGAAATATCCTGGCGTTCAGTTTCTTTTCGATCAAAAGTGCGTTGATTTCGATTCCGCATCGGGCGAGGTGATGTTCGACACCGGGAGCAGTCGAAGGGCTTGTACGGTATTCGCGACCGATGGCGCCGGGTCGGTCGTTCGACAGTCAATGGAACAACAGCTGCCGAATTTCAACATGTCATCCGTCTTCCTCGAGCACGGGTATAAAGAGCTTCACATTCCCCCGGGACACGACGGTAGTTTCCAACTCGCCAAGAACGCGCTGCACATCTGGCCGCGTCATAAGTTCATGATGATCGCACTGCCCAACTCTGACGGAAGTTTTACGTGCACCTTATTTTTGGCACACAAGGGCACCCCTCCTTACGAAGGAGGGGTGGACGCGGCTTCCGCGTACGGGGCGGTTCTCTCGCAACAGAGTCGCCGGTTCGATGAACGATCTTCCTTCGATAAGCTGACCGATGCCGACAGATTATTGAGTTTCTTCGACCGCGAATTTTCCGATGCTGTTCCACTGATGCCAACGCTAGTAAATGACTTCTTCAATAACCCAACCGGTCAACTCGGCACCGTAAAATGCTGGCCGTGGAATGTCGAAGGTAAAGCGTTGCTGCTTGGCGATTCCGCTCATGCGGTTGTTCCTTTCTACGGTCAGGGGATGAACTGCGCGTTCGAGGATGTTCGCGAGCTCGATTCGCTGTTGTCAGCCCCGCCTGCGGTAGCAGGTGTATCCGATCTGTCAGTACCACCTGCGGTAGCGGGTGGATCCGATCTGTCAGCGCCGCCTGCGGTAGCGGGTGGATCCGATCTGTCAGTACCACCTGCGGTAGCGGGTGGGTCGGTCAATTGGAAAGCAGTTTACGAACGATACGGCGAACTGCGCAAAGTTAATACCGATGCGATCGCCGACATGGCCGAGGAGAATTTTTACGAGATGCGCGATGCGACGGCTGACCCGGTTTTCCAGCGGAAGCGCGAGCTGGAAACTAAACTGGAACAAACGTATCCTGATTATTTTTCGAAATACTCGATGGTTACGTTCAGAGCTGATCTTCCGTATTCGATCGCAAAAGAGAGAGGGAACGAGCAAGATCGATTGTTGATGGAGCTATGCTCCCAGACCGACGACGTGAGCGGCGTCAATCTCGACAAATTAATGGCTGAAATCCGGAAGCTGTAATCCGGGGGCGTTTCTCCTCCAGGCCCACGACGCATTCCCAATCCAATATCCAAAATCTAAAATCCACGATTTAAAAGTGGTGCGGCTCGTGTTCGGGAAACACGAGCCGCGAATTTTACGGAAGGCTGTACTGTTGGCAGTGCGGAGTTGATAGGCAAAAGGCAGTTGTTTTTGGTTGGTGATTGTGCCGGCAGACAAATTTCTCCGCTTATCTATCGACTGGCACTGAAACTTTTTTCTCCCTGCGCTGAAAGCCAAACTTCTTGGCCTCGCGTTGGATCACGCTCGAATCGTTCTGCAAGTAATAAATCTCTTCCTGCAGATTCAAATTCTCGCTCGTTAACTTTTCAATTTCCTGATTCAAACTCTCGTGTTGCTCAACTTCGCGATTCAGCTCGGTAAAGGCCCTGAAATTGATCGTGAAGCAAAGAACCAAAGCAAACAAAGCAGTAAATCCGTATGGCACCCAACGCGGCATGATCGAGCGGGTCTTCCGGGGAAGCTTGGCCGAATTTCTCGGTCTCCGCGATCTATTCGAGTAAGTAACGCCGCCCTGCTTCAAGTAATTCCTCCAGATCCTGCTTGCTTTCGCTTTCCGCGTAAATCCGAACTATCGGCTCGGTTCCGGATGGCCGCATCAGCATCCAGCTGTTTCCGGCGAATAAATACTTAACGCCGTCCATCCGAACAATATTTTCAACTTTTCGCCCGCCGATCCGCGCCGGCTCTTCAGCCAGTTTATTTTTCAAACGCTTCGAGACGTCGTCGTTGAGTTTTACTCCAATGCGTCCCGACTCAAGCTTACCGACCCGTTGGTAAAGGTCGTCGAGCTGTTCCCTGAAACTAGCTTGTCTTACAGTGACGGCTTCGATGGCCAAAAGACATGCAAGGATGCCATCTTTTTCCGGGTAATGTCCGCGAATCGAAAGCCCCGCGGATTCTTCGCCGCCGAGAATGATCTCGTCTCTGCTTATCAATTCTCCGAAGAACTTGAAACCCACCGGTGTTTCGTCCCGAAGCGGATAGACATATTTACCCCTGGAACGAAAAACTTCTATCAACAGTTCTCGAATACCTTTTCTGTCTCAACGCCTTTTGGTTGAATATCTTTCTTGTTCGGGCGAACAAGCGACCCAATTTCCCTTGAAGTGTTTGAAAATTTAGCATAACCAGTTAGGCGTGTAAAGAACTATGGTAATTTTATATCCCTTTTCTTTTGAGCATGTTAAGAGATTTTGCCTAAAGTATGAGCTAACTTGGGCGCTTAAAGTGAACGTCAAGTGAACTAATTTACCGGGAATATCGGATGGCCCTCGATTGCGACCGAAAAGACTGGAGTCGAAGGGGGTTTGTTTTTCATGCGAACGTATTGGATAAGCCTTCGGTTAAGCGATGGCTTAATCGCGATTTAATGAACCCGAGCGGCTGATAAATCAGATGCGTTTGCCGCGACCAACTCCGTATCAAAACGACACCTGATTGACTATATGGCTTACCTGTGTCATTTTGCTTCATCACCTTACTTTCAGAAGGCGCGGGAAAATATAGCTAAATGTAACAAGTAAAGATGTTATGTAACTTACTTCGGAGGAGCCTCCGGGGGCACAGGTATTGCTCGGAGAATGTCAGTCAATATTGACGCGCTGCTCGATCAAACCAATTTTCAATTTGAGATTTTGCAGGCACAACGCTTTTTTTGGGATACATATAAAATGAGACCAGTAAAACACTTAGAAAAGGGACTGACTTTCGTGGCAAAGGGCGCGTTCAACGCAATCAAGTCCGTAAATCAATTCAAGCCGAATCCGTCGTTTACACCAAAATGGTCGGACAAGCCGCTTTTGAAATCGTGGCAAAAAACGAAGCCAACGCTTGGTTTCCCCAGGCAGACGGATTCGCTTTGTCCGAATTGCGTGATCGAAGCCCGCGAAGAGATCTTGAGTGGCAGCCGAGAAGTTTCGGCTCTTATTAACGAGAACGTAGGCGAGATCAAGGCGCAGATCATTGAACGTGATGGCGAGGTGTGGATGATCAAGGACTGTCCCACGCACGGCCATTTCGAAGATATGATGGCTATCGATTCGAAATTCCTGCAGCACATAGAATCACTGTTTCCGGGTCGTGACATTGACGCTCATAACGATGAGAAACTTCACAATCACGGGACGTCTTCCGTCAAATACGGTCGAGGCGCTGTGTTAACGGTCGATCTTACCAACCGCTGCAACATGATGTGCGATCCGTGCTTCATGGATGCTAACCAAGTTGGTTTTGTTCATGAGCTGTCGATGGAAGATGTCAGCGAAATTCTCGACAACGCGATCCAGATCAAACCGCGTCGCCAGATGTCGGTTCAGTATTCTGGTGGTGAGCCGACCCTGTCGCCTTACTTCCTGGATGCCGTTCGTTATGCGCGTAAGGTCGGATACAACTCGGTGCAGGCCGCGACCAACGGGATCGAGTTTGCGAAGTCAAAAGAATTTTGTCGCGAAGCTGCGGAAGCTGGGCTTCGTTTCGTTTATCTTCAGTTTGACGGTATCGGAAACGACGCCAACTCGCATCGCCAGATTGGAAATCTGTTCGACGTAAAACTTCGTGCGATCAACAACCTTCACGAGGCGGGCGTCGACATCATTCTCGTAACCACGCTGGTCAACGGTATTAATAACGACCAGGTCGGTACGATCATCCGGTTCGCGCTCGAGAATCCTAAGAAGATCTCGTTCATCGCGTTCCAGCCCGTATCGTTTACCGGCCGCGACGAGCTGATCACCGAACAGCGTCGTCTGCAGCAGCGTTACACGCTTGCTCACCTTGCACACGATGTGCAGGACCAGGTCGGGATCACCGAACCTACACGCGACTGGTTCCCGCTCTCGTTAATGGGAGCGTTCGCCGATTTCGCCGACGTCGTTCACGGACCCGAAAGCGATTGGGGACAGGTCAGCTGCGGCTGCCATCCGAATTGCGGTGTCGGAACCGCGGTCATGGTCAACAAGGAAACGAAAGAGATGGCGCCCGTCCCGCAGTTCCTGAACATCCAGGGCCTGGTCACCGACATGCAGCACATCACGGACACTAACCGCGGCAAGTGGTTTTCGAATCTCATGATGGGCCTCGCTCTTCTTAAGAACTACAACCCGTACGGAGCTCCGCACTCGCTTACGCTGGGCGGTATTCTGAAGAAGTTCGATAAGTCCTTTGGGCTGTCGGGCAAAGATTACGGAAAGGTCGGTCCGGACCGTACGGCTGAAGATATCGAAAAACGTCGTCAGGATCCGTGGAACTTCCTCTTTATCGCCGGCATGTGGTTTCAGGATCTATTCAACTACGACTTCCGCCGCACCGAGATGTGCATCATCCCGTACGGCACACAGGAAGGCGAGATCTCGTTCTGCGCATACAACACCGGCATCGGCTGGCGTAACATCATCGAGCACATGCACCAGAACGCAACTGTCGCGCAGTGGTACAAAGATCACGGCCGCCACGAAGTGTTCGCTCGAGGCAAGGAAGTAGAGCTTGGCGATAAATCGCACAACCTCAATCTGAACGAAGTCGACCTTTCTCGTCCGAATAAGCCGGAGATGGAAGGGCCGAAGACGGCTGCGGAAGAGATGCAGATGATGAAAAAGCTCTACAATCAGATGGTCCTCGAGAAGAACCAGATCAAGGGCGAGAACCTCATCCAGATCGGTGGCATTAAGAAAAAGGACCAAGAAATGGCGGTCGCTGAGTAAGTCAGGAACTAGCGACTAGTAATTAGTAAAGCCCGCGAGCGATTGCGGGCTTTTTCTATTCGCATTCTCCTGTGGAGATTTTTTCTATAACTAATTCTAGTATACTCTCGTTGCCACCCGTTCCTATCAATATAAAAGGAGATCAAAAGAAATGTTTCCAGTTCCCTCTTGGAGAATGTACGTGCAATTTCTCTGCATTCTCACCTCGTCTGTTTTGTGACTGCGACATCGGCTTACGCGCAAACTTCACCGTCGCGCACATATGATGTCGAATTGATGGTGCCGAAGGATAAAAAGACGGTCGAGACCGACGCCGACATTACGTTCGACCAAACTACTTTCAAGGTTGTGCCGGACAAAGCCCAGTTCAAGGGCGAAACTCGTGAAATTGCTTACGCGGATATCAAGCAGGCCGATCATTCCTTCTCGAAGAAGCCGATGCTCTCCGGCGGCGGAGCGATCGCCACCGCCCTGCTTGTGGGCTTTATCTTTGCGATTCCATTCCTTTTCATTAAAAAGAAAAAACACTGGATGTCGGTTCAGGCCGGAGAGAAATTCGCCGTCATTAAACTTGGTGACCAAAATTTCCGACAGATCGTAGCGGAATTTGAGGCTCACGGTGTCAAAGTTAACGAACTAAAAGACGAAAGCAAAAAATAGAATTGGTCGGAGCTATCGCGTTATCACGTTAAGCGGAAACGACATTTTCCATTCAAAAGCCCGCGAGCGATCACGGGCTTTTTTTTCTGGTGACTCACATGTAATGGCTCGGTCGCGCGTTAACCGCAGATGACGCAGATCTGGCGGATAAAGAAAGATTATTCCAGTGGATCGCGAGATAAATAAAGCTAAGCACGTATGACAAAAAGATCGGCAGCAGTGGCGAAGGGCGGCGACCTTGTCTCCGTGCGGGAGCTTGAGTTCGAGCACCATGATCGTCATCACGATCGCGATGACCGCGTCGGAAAAAGCTTCGCGTCGAGTAGAAGTCATGAACTGAGTATAAAAGTGAAAAGGGGGAAAGAAAAAAGTGAACAAGGGCATAGTGGAAGGAGAAGGGCTTTTTCACTTTTTCACCTTTTTGCCTTTTCACCATTTCACCTTTTCACTTTTTCACCTTTTTGTGTCATATTTCGCGGCACACACTTTTTGTTTTTTTGAAGTTAAATCAAGCTAATTAAGGAGATTTTTTATGAAGACTATATTTATGGTCTCGCTTTTTGCGGTTGCCGCATTCACACTCGCTGGATGTGAGCCGCCGGCCACTACGAACACCAATACGAATACAAACACGAACACGGCTCCGAGAGCCGCAGCCCCGACCGCTGATTCGTTAATGGCTCTCGAGAATAAAGCGTGGGAAGCTTACAAAAATAAAGACGGAAAATATTTTGAAAGCTTTCTCGGCGACAGTATGATCAGCGGCCAGGGCGAAGGCTCGATGGTCCGCGCTGATGTCGTGAAGACGATCTCAGAAGGCAAACATGAGGTTAAGAGTTTTTCGCTTTCGGACCCGCACGTCACTCTCGCAGGTGCCGACGCCGTAGTTTTAACGTATAAGGCCACGGTTGACGGCGTTGAAGATGGCAAGCCGATCCCGAGCCCGGCAACGGTCGCGACGGTCTTCGTCCGCAGCGGTACGGATTGGAAGGCTGTGTATCACAACGAAGTCGCGATCGTCGAGGCGGCAAAGTCCGGCGAAGCGTCGAAGGCGGCGCCGGCTGCGCCCGCTGCCAGTGAGAAGAAAGAATCAGCTCCCGCTGCGGATGAGAAAAAGGAAGCAGCTCCCGCTTCAAGCTCCGACAAGAAAGTAGCTCCGGCTAATACCGCGACCAACAGCAATGCCGCTTCGAACACTAACTCAACTGCATCGTCAACCGACGCTGCATTGACCGACGCTCTGATGGTCCTGGAAAAGAAAGGCTGGGAAGGCTGGAAAGCAAAGGATGCAAAAGCGCTGGAAGAGATCACCGGAAAGGATTTGGTTTTTGTTGACACGATGGGTAAAGCTACCTTTAACCGGGCCGATGTGATGAAGATGTGGACGACCGATAATCCGTGCACGGTATCGAGCGTCAGCCTGTCGGACGGCAAGGCCGTATCGATCACAAAGGATGCCGCGATCCTTGTTGTCAAGGGAACGGCAGTTGGAACGTGTGGCGACACTAAGCTGGAGCCGCTCTGGAACACATCCGTTTTCGTCAAGGAAGGCGACATGTGGAAGGTGACGTACATTTTCGAATCGCCGATCGGTAAGATGTAACTTCTCGCCTTCGGGCGAGTAAAGTGACGGTTCAGAGTTCAGTGTTCGGATCTTCGACGCTGGACTCTGAACCGAAGACTATTGGGGCCCACGTTCAGACTTCGAACTCTTTGAGATCCGCACTCCGATTTCCCGTATTTCTCTTCTGCCTGCTCCTGACGGTCGCACGTCTCTCAGCGCAACCGGCGGAGTCGATCGACATCGATACGTTATTGTCCGGAAGCGCGGGCGAATCCGTTTCGGAAACTTGTCCAGTAGTGTTTCCGGCCCGCGGCGGAGACGTCGATTGGGGACTCGCTCTGTCCGGTGGCGGCTTGCGTTCGGCAGCTTTTAGTATCGGTGCGATGAAGGCCCTGTACGATCTCGGCCTGCTGGATGACATCGACGTTATTTCCAGCGTATCCGGTGGAAGTTACGCTTCTTATTGGCTTTATTCACGGTTCGACCCGGACAACGACGTCGCATTCGGCGATGCCGCTTTCAGCGGCGAGCTTTTCACCCGCAACGTCTGCACGCTGGGTTCGAAAAGCGAATTTTTTCCGTTTCGCCGAATGATCGCATCGGCGTTTAGTCCGCGAAACCGAGCGTTCAGAAAGTATCGCGATTCGATCGAGTGGAGCTTTGGTGCCAGCCATTGGAAATCGCGAAAAGAGATTCGCGTTGCTGGTGAAGCGGGTATGCGTCCGCTTCGGTTCCTCCTTCCGGACATCACGGCGGCGAAGGTTCCATACTTCATCATCAATACTACGATCAAGAATAAGAGAGGGCGGACGGGCGAGAAGCTGTCCGACGTCGCCAAGACGTTTGAGATCGGTCCGACCTACCGGGGCAGTACCGCATTCGGTTTCTCGAAATGGGGTTCAGAAAACACGGGTATCGCGACCTGGTGCAACGCCACGGCAATTTCTGGTGCGGGCATCCGTTTCAAGCTGTCGCGGAGGATAGACGACTATGCCGAACCACCCACAAACAAGCGGATCGATCTGGCCGATGGCGGACTCTCCGAAAACCTCGCCGCACTTCCCCTGATCAGGCGCGGGATCAAAAACATAGTCATCGTCGACGCCGAAAATGACCCTGGCTATAAGTTCGTTTCTTATTGCAAGCTGCTCGAGCACCTAAAGAGTCTAGACATCGCGTTGTCGATCGGAGCGATCGATGACTTTTTCGACTGCGACAAGAAAAAACACAGGACGCGAAACAGGATCTTTACCGCGACTGCTGTCGCACGCGGAACGGCGACTTCCGCCGACGGCGTCAGCAACATATATTACATAAAGATGTCTCGACCGGATTCGATATTTAAGTCCGTTTCCCGTAGCAACGAGCCGGGAAAACACGACAAGACACGCCCCACGTCCTGCTCCGGACCACTGGAACAGATCGGGTACGAGTCGCTAAGGCGCGACGTGCTCGCATACTCCTCATATCTGAACAAAGACTGGCGATGGGGGAAATTTTTCGAATTCCTCCCGTGGATTAATTACAACTTCCCGCAGATCACTACGATCGATCAGACCTTCTACAGTGACCAGCTCAAGGCGTTTATCGGTTTGGGTTATCTGGAGACCTGCGAAATGGAGCAAGCTAGCGGAACGGGCAAGGGCTGCCTTCCGAAATCAGTTATGCCGTAAGTATTTGATCTCGGTTCACGAAACGCCGGAACTCCCGGCCGTCGTGAATTGTCGTCAGGATTTTGTGCGTGAGGCGAGTAGCCTATTTCTCGCCAACTAGTTTGATACGGGTTGCCGGATATAGGAGTTCGTTCATGCGGTGTGTATCGAGGTAGAGGTCCGCCTTGACACGCTCACGTACCAGCAAGCCTGCCTCGGTCATCGAATCGTAACGAGCCAGCAGTTCCATATACGGACGAGCTTTCATCTTTTCACGGTATATTTCTGCAAAGCGTTGTAACCGCCCCGCACTGGCTTCATCGACTTCATCCTCTTTCTTCATCGCGCAAAGAGTATCACATAAAGGAATCCATCACTGGACGTGGGCGACAGCTAATTCTGAACGAACCAATTTGGCGCGTCTCTTTGTGTCTTTTCGACGAGCCGGTCGTTTGATATATCCAAGTCCTTTAGCAACTGGATTGCACCTCAAAGAACTCAGCATTCTCTATCTAGATGCCCACCCTGATGATACTCAACGCTTAAATTTGGGCCCCCGTCCGGATATCGGTGTAGGATGCACTAGCCTCGTATCAATTCGTGAGATGGCGAACAAAGAAAGGCTCGGTGGGAGAGCCTATAGGTCCCGCGAAATTTTTTCTGTCTATTGTCGGAAGGCACGGTCCCGGCTAACCGACCTGTTCGGAACGGGTAAGCCGTAATACGGTACCTCGATAACAAAGGACGTATTGGTCAAACAAACTTGCAACAATACGAGAAATAGAGCATCTTATTACGGTAGTCCTACTCTTAGAGGCTCGCCCGAGTGCGGTCTCATTCGTCAAAGACGGTTTTTGGATAGTTCAAAAGAGCAGGTTCGTTTCATAATCACAGAAGTCGCTCTTGAATTTTTCGAGCATCCGAACCGATCCTTCGTTGCACACCGTTTTTCTTCGAAGACCAACTCGTTTCCAACTTCTCTAGACATTCCCGGTAAGGGAAAGGAAAAACAAATTTAATGTCAACGAAACTTTACGTAGGAAATCTTTCCTTCAACACATCATCGCAGGACCTCGAAACAATGTTTGCAGAGGCCGGTACTGTTCAGTCAGCCAACATCGTGGAAGACCGCGAAACAGGTCGCTCGCGCGGCTTCGGATTCGTCGAAATGTCGAGCAAGGAAGAAGCTCAGACGGCCATTACAAACTTTGACGGCAAAGAGCTGGATGGACGCAGCCTTAAAGTCAACGAAGCTAAACCGCGTGAGAACCGAAGCGCCGGCGGCGGCGGCGGTGGCGGATACGGCGGCGGCGGCGGTGGTGGTTACGGCGGCGGCAAAAACCGCTGGTAGAATTGGAGGCGCTTCGCTTTTTTTGAAGCGTTAGTATGATCGCCTCCGGCCGAAAACAAATCGGCTGGGGGCATTATTATTTATCCTGGAATATTGAAAACATCTCTTAGGCTGTCTCCTCCATATAGCCGGACATATTTAGACTGGTACCTAGATGAAAGAAGAACTGATCGAATTGGCTGGAGTCGTAATAGACAAGCAGCCGAATGCATTTTTTAAGGTTCAGATCCACGACAGTGAGCACATCGTCCTTGCGACGATCTCAGGTCGCATGCGGCGAAACCGCATCCGAATACTGATGGGCGATCGCGTCGACGTCGAGCTATCCCCTTACGATCTCTCGAAGGGGCGCATTACTTATCGGCATAAGTAGTCAATAGTCAGTAGCGAGTCGTCTCGTGCCGCGCTTCTACACCGGACCTTGTACCACTGACCACTGACCAC
>JBDTWZ010000068.1:0-15702 GCA_040006435.1 Acidobacteriota bacterium | reverse complement strand
TATGGCCTATCTAAAACCAGATAAACCCGAAAAGGTCTACGTTCCCGCGCTTCGCGCGGCAAAAGAAAAGGGTGAGAAGCTCGTTTGTCTGACGGCATACGATTACCCGACCGCCCGGATCGTCGATGAAGCCGGCGTGGACATCATCCTCGTCGGCGACAGCATGGGTAACGTGATCCACGGTTATGGGAACACGATCCCCGTGACACTCGACGAGATCTGTTCTGCGACAAAGGCGGTCAAGCGAGGGTCTAGCCGAGCCCTGCTCGTCGCCGACATGCCCTACGGAAGCTTTCACACAGGTGATAACGATGCGGTACGGAATGCTCTCAGGTTAATGAAGGACGGCGGTGCCGAGGCAGTCAAACTCGAAGGCGGGCGAAATCGGGTCGATCTGGTAAAGCGGCTGGTGGACGAAGAGATTCCCGTTGTCGCCCATGTCGGCCTGACTCCGCAATCAGTTCACAAGATGGGCGGCTACCGCGTGCAGGCAAAAACCGCGGACGACGCGAAAATCTTGATAGAGGATGCAAAGATGCTCGAGGAGGCTGGTGCGTTTTCCATAGTCCTCGAGCTTGTGCCGCGCGAGGTTGCAGAGATCGTTACGAGAGAGCTCACCATCTCGACTATAGGCATCGGTGCCGGCAGCGAGTGTGATATTCAGGTTCTCGTCTTGCACGATCTGATCGGCTTTACTTTTGGACGCCAGCCGCGATTTGTCCGGCAGTACGCGAACGTCAGTAAGGTAATTAAGGACGCCATTATTAATTGGATGGACGACGTGAAATCTGGAAACTATCCGAATGACAAAGAATCTTACGGTCTGCCGAAAGACGTGAAACTCATCGAACCCAAGTCAGCCAAGTCGTCCCGCTGATCCTATGGAGATCATCAACCGTCGGCAACGCATGGCTTCGATCTCACGCAAACTTCGGCGTGAGAACAAAACTGTTTCGTTCGTCCCTACAATGGGTGCGCTGCACGAGGGTCATCTCGCCCTCGTGAAAGAGGCCCGCGGGGCATCTGACATTGTCATCGTTTCGATCTTTGTAAATCCGGAACAGTTCAATGACAAGGGCGATCTCGAACGCTATCCCCGGGACCTGACGGGTGACGCGGCCCTTCTCGCCGAATACGATGTCGACTATATTTTTGCTCCCGAACAATCCGAGATCTACCCCGACGGATTCGCGACGTACGTTTATGTTGAAGGCGTCTCCGAGGGCTTAGAAGGAGCATCGCGGCCTGGACATTTTCGTGGCGTCGCAACGATCGTGACGATCCTGTTCAATGCCGTCCGCCCGGACTTGGCATTCTTCGGTCAAAAGGACGCTCAGCAAGTCGCGGTCATAAAGCGCATGACCGCCGACCTTGGATTCGAGACGGAAATCGTCGTTGTGCCGACGGTTCGTGAAGAATCGGGATTGGCACTTTCGTCTCGCAATCGGATCTTGTCGTCCGAGGAACGCGAGAAGGCGGCCGTTATCTTCGCAGCCCTCCGCGAAGCGAAGGCAGCTTACAGGCGAGGCGAACGAAATGCCGCAAAACTCATCGAAATGGTGCAGGAGCGTATAGGCGGCGAACCGCGCGCGGCGATCGATTATGTGTCTGTCGTAGATCCTCAAACATTGGAACCGATCCAGAAAGTCGGTGAAACCGAGACACTGATCGCTGCTGCGGTCCGATTTGGCAATGTCCGTCTGATCGACAATATAGTCTTAAACCGGAGACAGTAGCTTGGCGCCAAAAATGCATCTAATTTCCAGGAGACGCGGGTATCCGTGTTCCGAAACATATGAGATCGATAAAGAATTTAATTGCCGTTTTTAGTTTTGCGTTCCTGGCGGTTACCGCCGTGTCCGCACAGACCTCGCTTCCCACCCTAGGTGGCGGTCAGGTCGATGTTCAGGGTCATCGCGGCAAGGTCGTGATCCTTGCGATGGGCGCGAGTTGGCTGCCGCTGTCGAATAAGCAGGCGGAATATACCAACATTCTTGCAAAGCGATATACCGGCCGGGACGTTGTCGTTTATTTCGTCGCTACGGATTCGACGAACACAAAGTCGAAAAACTTTGCCTCTGACGCAGATATTGAAACGTTCATCGCCAGCAGCAAGCTGTCGGTCCCGGTGCTTCGCGATTCGGACGGCGCCATAACGTTGAAAAAATTCAGCGTTGACCGGCTTCCCTCATTCGTGATCCTCGATAAGGAGGGGAACGTTTCCGGACCGGCGTTCGGCGGGATCGATCCGAAATTCGATGCTACAATCGCGATCTCGAAAGCGGTCGATAAGCTACTTTAAGTGACGAGTTATAAGTGGCGAGTCACGAGTAAAACGGCCGGTGCATACCGGCCGTTCTCGTTTCTAATTCCGCTTGCCTGTGCTCACTTGTCACTCGTTACTCGTCACTCGTCACTTTCCCAACCATCTCATAAACCAAACTTATTGGAAGCCCCACGACATTCCAGTAATCGCCTTCGATCCCCTCAATGAATAACGCCGCCTGGGCTTGTACGGCATAACCTCCTGCTTTGTCCAGGGGGTCACCCTTCGCGACCAAAAGCTCGATCTCATCTTCGTTCATCGGCAAAAATTTTACGCGCGTCCGCTGCAAGCCGACTTCGACCGTTCCGTTATTAATGACCGCGATTCCGGTCAGCACTTCGTGCCAGTTCCCCGAGAGCATCTCCAACATTCGCCGGGCATCGGAAAGGTCTCTTGGCTTGCCGACGATTTGATCGTCGATGACGACCGTGGTGTCCGCGGCCAGAACGATTTCGTCGGGATGCAAGGTCGCGACCGCCTCCGCTTTTTCTTTAGCGAGACGCTGAACATATGCCTCCGGTGTCTCACCCTTACGTTCACTCTCGTCGATGTCGGGAACGTCTTTTGTAAATTCCCAGCCGACCGAGTTCATTATCTCGGACCGTCGGGGACTGCCGGACGCTAATACCAATTTCGGTAGTTTGATCATTGAAAAGTCGTGGTTTAGTAATTACTCGTTTTCTCGTTTAAGATAATAACCATGCTCGACATTTTTCGCACATTGCCCGGCATTTTGGACGACATCGAGGGCTCCGAAATGATTCGCGAAGCTGTCGTTTTCGCCGCATGGCGGCGTATCGCGGGCGACGGTTTGGCAGAGCATGCGGTCCCTCTCAGGCTCGAAAATGGGAGATTGTTTATTGCTGTCTCGAACTTGATGTGGCAACGCCAGTTGAAGGACCTTTGCGCCCAGATGGTTTTTAAGTTGAATGCTGCATTGGGCACGCCGGCCGTCACGTTTATCGAGTTGCGAATAGATGAGCAGGCGATATTGAATCTTAGGTCAAAACAACCTGAGCTGAGCGATCAGGAGTTTCGAAGTCAGGCGGAAAAAGAAATTTCAACAGAATTGGCGAGCGCCGCAAACGGGATCGCAGACGACGAACTTCGTCGCCAGTTTCTCCTCGCCGCGGGGAATTGTCTGGTAAGACGGAGACTCGTTAGTAGTAAATCGTGAATAGATCCGACTGAAGTTGTTACGCCCTTATGCAAGATCCCCAAACTCTAACCGGCACGAACTATTCACAATTCACCATCTACTATTCACATAATTATGGACGTTAGAAAAATCGCGACACTTGCTCATCTTGAAATTACCGATGAAGAGGTCGCTCTGTACACGCCGCAGATGGCGGAGATCGTAAAGTATGTCGAGCAGTTAAATGAGCTCGATACCGGAGACATCGAGCCGATGCTCGGCGGTCTAACCGACGAAGGAGAAGCAACGGTTACAACTCGTGAAGATGTCGTCCGCGGATCGCTCAGTCAAAAAGCGGCGCTGGAACAAGCTCCGTCGCCTGTCGCCGGGCATTTCCAGGTTCCGAAGGTTTTATGAAATCAGTGGTCATTGGTCATTGGTCATTGGTCAGCTTTTTCGGACGGCTGTCCTGCCTGCTGCTTGTCGCTTGTTGCCTACTGGCCTGCAGCCTTCCGAATCTGGAAGAGGCCGACTGCACTCAGGCCCGCGATATCGTCCGCGAATTCTATTCTTTTCATTTCGCCAATGATATGCATCCGACGCAAGAGAACATTCGCTTGCGGGAGAAGTACTTGACACACGACTACGCGACTAAATTGATGCATGGCGAAGCCAGCGTAACGCCAGCGACCAAGGATCTCTTCACCGACTCGGAAGATTTTCCAAAGGCGTTTCGGGTCGGAGAGTGCAAAGTAGTCGAGGCCGGACAAAATGTGCAGTTCAAAGTTCTCATGTTCTGGAAGGATGACGAGAAAAGCCAACAGAAACCTGTAGTCGCGTTCGTGAGAAAAGAAAATGATAAATGGCTGATCGATTCTGTTTCACCCTTAGATAAATGACTGATAAGAACATTCGCACGAGCATCGCAAAGACGCTCGAAAATGCTGAGAAGCTAAATCCAGAACTCAACTCTTTTCTTTCGATCGAGCATGAGCACGCCGAAGCGCGACTTTCGCAGATCGAATCGAGCGCCGACGAGCTTCCACTTCGCGGCCTGGGCATCGCTATAAAAGACAACATCTGCACGATGGGTTTGCAAACGACATGCGGCTCGCGAATTTTGCACAACTACCGTGCACAATACGACGCGACGGCGATCAGACGCTTGAACGATGCCGGCGCGATCGTCGTCGGCAAGACAAACATGGACGAGTTCGCGATGGGATCGTCGAACGAAAGTTCCGCGTTCGGTCCGGTTAAGAATCCGTGGGACACGTCGCGTGTCCCGGGCGGCAGCTCGGGCGGGTCTGCCGCAGCGGTCGCGTCTGGCGTTGTACGCGCGGCGCTTGGTTCTGAAACCGGTGGCTCGGTACGACAACCCGCTTCGCTATGCGGCATCGTCGGCTTCAAACCCACCTACGGACGCATCTCGCGATACGGCCTGGTCGCCTTTGCGTCATCGCTCGACAATATCGGGATCTTTGGGCAGACGGTAAAGGATGTTTCTGATGTACTCGGCGTAATTGCCGGGCGCGATGAGATGGATTCAACATCGGCCGATGCGCCAGTGCCGGACTATTCCGCGACCATTGAAAACGACATCCGGGGAAAAACGATCGGTATTCCGCGCTCATTGTTTGGTGAAGGGCTGGATGACGATGTCCGGGATTCGGTGGAAAAATCGATCGATAACTTCCGCTCTATGGGTGCGAAGACAGTAGACGTCGAATTACCGTACGCGAAGTACGGCATTGCCGTCTATTACATCATTGCAACCGCTGAGGCGTCGTCGAATTTGGCACGCTACGACGGTGTCCGTTACGGTTTTCGCGTCGAAGAAGCTGAAACGCTTCGACAAATGTATTCGAAGACTCGCGAGGAGGGTTTCGGTGAAGAAGTTAAGCGCCGCATCATGCTCGGCACATATGTGCTGTCGAGCGGATATTACGACGCTTATTATTCGAAGGCGCAAAAGGTCCGCGCCCTAGTAAAGCGCGATTACCAAAAGGTGTTCTCCACTTGCGACGCCATCCTGACCCCGACGTCGCCGTCCGTCGCGTTCAAGCTAGGTGCTAAATCAGATGACCCTCTGGCGATGTATTTGAATGACGTCTACACGGTTTCCGCCAACCTCGCGGGCACGCCGGCCATCAGCATTCCGTGCGGCCTCTCGAGCGAAGGACTGCCGATCGGAACGCAGCTGATCGGAAACTTCTGGTCCGAAGGACAACTGCTGAATCTTGCCCGACGCTACGAAGAGGAATTTCCCCTGACGGCAACGCCTGCGGTTTTCGTGCAATAGGCCCTAGTGAACCCTGTCGTCTGTTTGGCCGCGCTCGGAATGCACAATAACGAAGTCTCCGCCCAGAAGAAGGCTCTTCCAAACGCCATGATCCATAAGCAAGCTCTCGGCACCATCTTTTGGGAGCGCGGGCGAGAAAAGATATCCCTGACCATACTTGCAAGATAAACTGCGAAGTTTGTGATACTGATGGATGCTTTCGATTCCTTCGGCGACCACCTCGAGGTTCAACGAATTGGCTAATGCTAGAACCGCCCGAACTATTTCTCCGTTTTGCCGGCCTTCCTCCATCGATCGAACGAAGACACGGTCGATCTTCAACGTATCGATCGGAAATTGCTGCAGGTAGCCGAGGCTCGAATAGCCGGTTCCGAAGTCGTCAATGCTCAACTGAACACCGAGGTCTTTGATCTGTCGCAGCATTGTCACGGCATTTTCACCATTCTCCATGATGGATGTCTCGGTTATTTCCGGATCGCGTAGGTTCGCGAGAGCTGTAGGTCGCGATACCGTCATCGGAACGGGCGTCTCGACAGGTCTGAGTAACAAGTCAGATTGACGGGTATCACGGTCAGCTTGACAAAAAAAAGCAGCCGACCCGTATGTCAGCTGCCTGCCTGGAAATTCGAAGATCCGACCGTCTACTTTGTGATGCCCACTTGACTCAAGGCGTATGCGTAGTCGAAAGCGATCTCTTTGAGCCGATCGTACCGGCCCGACGATCCGCCGTGGCCCGCTCCCATATTCGCCTTTAACAGGATAGTGTTGTCATCGGTCTTTAGTTCGCGGATCTTCGCAGCGAGCTTCGCCCCCTCCCAATACGGCACCTGACTGTCATTGAGAGATATTTCGATAAGCATATTCGGATATTTTTGCGCGACGACGTTCTCGTAGGGTGAATATTTGATCATGTAATCCCACGCCGCCTTCTCGTTCGGATTCCCCCATTCGATCCACTCGTCGGTCGTTAGCGGGAGCGTTTCGTCGAGCATCGTATTCATGACATCGACGAACGGGACCTGAGCGATCACCGCGTGAAAGGTGTCGGGCGACATATTGCTGACCGCACCCATCAGCAGCCCGCCCGCCGAGCCTCCCTGAATCACCATTCGATCGCTCGACGTATATTTATTCGCCACCAGCCATTTTGCCGAGTCGACAAAGTCGTAAAACGTATTCAGCTTTTTGAACATCCGCCCTTCCATCCGCCACTTCTCGCCGAGCTCGCCGCCGCCGCGAATGTGAGCGATCGCGTAGATCATCCCGCGATCGACAAGGCTCAGCCGTGCGGTCGAAAAGCTTGGCGTCATCGATGCACCGTACGAACCGTATGCATATAGCAGCATCGGCGATTTGCCGTCGAGCTTTGTCCCCTTCTTCATGACGATCGAGACAGGCACTTTTACACCGTCCCGTGCCGTCGCCCAAACACGGGTCGTCTCGTATTGCGTTTTGTCGTACCCGCTCGGGATCTCCTGCTGTTTGATGAGATCACTCTTCCGGGTTTTGAAATTGAATTCATAGGTCGAACTCGGTGTGATCATCGACGCGTAGTTATACCGAATCACTGGTGTGTCATATTCCGGGTTTATGCCAGGACTCATCGTGTAAACATTTTCGGGCGTCGCAATGCGGGTCGACGCACGTCGTGTCTTTCGATCCGTGACACGGATATACTCGAGACCGTTCTCAAGCTCGGAAACGACCGTGTAATCTTTAAAGAAATCGATGTCCTCGATCTTGATCGCCGGGTTATGAGGAATGAACTCGACCCACTTCTTCTCACTCGGATCATTCGCAGGAGCACGCATAACCCTAAAGTTTTCGGCTTCTTTGTTGGTGAGGATATAGAACTCGCCGCTATCGTAATCGACCGAGTATTCGTGGCCTTCGCGACGGGGACTAACTAGGTTGAACTCGGCTAACGGATCGTCCGACGGCAAGTACCAGGCCTCACCCATCGTTTTTGCGGACGACGAGATGAACAACATTTTCTTGTCGCGCGAACGTCCGATGTTGATGCTGAACAGAACGTCCTTCTCATCGAAGATCAGCACATCAGGTTCGGTTGCCCCGACCTTGTGTCGATACAACTTATCGGATCGCTTTGATACGGCGTCCTCCTGAACGTAAAAAATGTATTTGCCGTCGTTCGACCACTCCTGCGATGTCACGCGCTCTATCTTCTCGGAGAGCATTTTTCCCGTTAGCAGATCTTTTATCTGGAGTGTGTATTGACGATAGCCGGTCGCGTCGGTCGAAAACGCGAGCATGTTACCGTCATCGCTCGGCTCGAACGCCCCGATTGAAAAATATTTCAGACCTTTGGCCATCTCGTTCTGATCGAGCAAGACCTCCGCATCTGCGCCATCCTTGCGCTTACTCCGAAGATAGCTCGGATACTGTTTCCCTTCTTCGGTCTTATTGAAATACCAGAAGTCACCCAGCTTGTACGGAACGCTCATATCGGTCTGCTTTATCCGGCCAAGCATTTCCTTGTACAGGCTGTCCACAAACTCCTTATGCGGTCCCATGTGAGACTCGGTGTACGCATTTTCCTCTTCGAGATATTTTACGATCTCGGGCTTTTTCGGATTTTCGCGATCGCGCATCCAGGCGTAGTTGTCGGTTATCGTGTAACCGTGAATCTTCAATACTTTCGGTTCTTTTTTGGCAACGGGTGGTTTCATCGATTCTTGGGCGGCCGCGCTAAGACAGCCGGCAATCATGGCACAAAGGCAAACTAGTATTTTAATCACAAAATGCACTCCTTATATTAACCGGTCTCAACCGGAAATTAGACTTTTGAATCACGCGGGTTCTAAGCACTTCGAGTCAAAATAAAATCGGCGATCTGATTCAAGATCGTCGACCGCTCGCCGAGCATCGAAATCGCATCTTTTGTCTCGCGATGAACTTGCGTTGCCAATAATTCTGTTCGCTCGATTCCGCGGATCGCGGGATAGGTCGCTTTTGCCGCCGCCGTATCCTTGCCCGCTGTCTTACCGAGCTCTTCCGTGGTCTTTGTTACATCCAGGAGGTCGTCTTTCATCTGGAAGAGAAGACCGAGTTTTTCGCCAAACGACGATATAGCGGTAAAATCCGCATTATTTGCACCCGCAATGATCGCCCCAGCTTCGGCCGAAAATCGAATCAGTGCTCCGGTCTTGTTGCGGTGTATGTATTCGATTTCGTCGAGCGAAGTTATTTCGCCTTCAGCTTCGAGATCCATTTGCTGTCCGGCCACCATCTTCGCCGCTGCCTGTGCAAGTTTCGAGGTCAATCTTATACGGATATCAGAGCTAAGGCGATCGTCCTCCGCGATAACCTGAAACGAAAGTGCTTGCAGCGCATCGCCCGCGAGTATGGCCGTCGCCTCGCCGAATTTCTTGTGACAGGTTTCGCGGCCTCGCCTAAGATCGTCGTCATCCATCGACGGCAGATCATCGTGAATAAGCGAATATGTGTGGATCATCTCTACCGCCGATGCTGTGCGGACAAGCTTGTCGTCTGGAGCATCAAAAGCACGGCCCACTGCGAACACAAGGGCCGGGCGGAAATGCTTGCCACCGCCGAAAAGGCTCCAGCGGATCGCGTCACGCAAACTCTGCGGTCGAATACCTTCAGCCGGGATCAGCCAATCGAGTTCGGCATCAACAAGCGTGGTCACTTCGGCAAAGAAATCATCGAGCTTGGGCATTTTCTGAAGGATAAAGGATAAAGGATAAAGGATAAAGTAAGGGTCGCACGTTTCCGACTTTATCCGTCATCCTTTATCCTTCAAGACAGTATGCCCGTCAACCCGGACGATTTCCGATCCGCCCTCTCAAGATTTCCAAGCGGTATAACCGTCGTAACGTCGCGAGCGGCGACGGGAGATCTGCACGGGATCACTGTGTCTGCTTTCTGCTCTGTGTCGTTGAACCCACCGCTTGTACTTGCCTGCATCGAAAAAACGACAGGCAGCCACGTTGCCATAACCGACACCGGATTATTCATAGTAAATATTTTGGCCGCCGGCCAGGACGAGATGTCGGAACGCTTCTCGCTACCGATATCCGATAAGTTTGAGGGCGTTAGGTATCATGCCGGTGTCAGCGGTGTTCCGATCTTGACCGACGCTCTGGTCATGCTTGAATGTCGCGTTGAAAACACGTTCGACGGCGGTGACCACACGATATTTGTCGCGGCCGTGGAAAATGTTTCGATCAAGGACGGCGAGCCGCTCGTCTATTTCCACGGCATGTATCGCGACCTGCTCGATTCCTAGTCAACCTCGGATCGCAGAATTGCTTCCAGATCGGTTTCGTCCAACTGATAGATCTCACTGCAAAACCCGCAAGACATTACGGCTCCCCGGTCGTCGGTGAGCATTGATTCGACCTCCGTCCGGCCAAGCGCGGCGATCAACGTTCGCGCCCGCTCGATAGAACAATTGCATCGAAATTCGACTTCGCGTTCCTCAAGGATCTCAAAGTCGATCTCGCCCAATGCGAGCCGCGCGAGGTCCTCGGGCGTAGCGTCCTTGTCGATGACCGACGTCAGGTCCTGGGCGTGTGCGATCGTGTCCTCGATCATCGTAATAATGTGCTCGTTCGCTCCCGGCATCATCTGGACAAGAACGCCGCCCGCGGCGCTCACATACGGCTCACCGTTCTGCAGAAGGACACCGAGCATTACGGCCGACGGAATCTGCTCGGACTTTGCGAAGTAATATGCAAAGTCTTCGGCGATCTCACCCGATACGATCGGGACCGAGCCGACATAAGGGTCGCGATGAAGGCCGATGTCGAAACCGGATTCGCGAATCACATAAAAAGTTCCCTCGCCGACGACGCCGCGGACATCGAACTTTCCGTCTTCGCGTGGCGGAAGCTCGGCATCCGTATTCTTGACGTAGCCACGCACCGTGCCATGCCGCGACGCTTCGGCGATGATGCCGCCGATCGGCCCGTCGCAGTCGATCTTTGTCGATAGTCGATCAAAGTCTTTGAGGGTTGCCGCCATTAGCAGCGTTCCGGTAAGAACGCGGCCAAGCGCCGCGGAAGCCGTTGGGGAAGTCTGATGGCGTCGAATCGCCTCGGCGACAACGTTAGTAGTGATGGCCGAAAGAATGCGGATCGTTCCGCCGGCGACGGTGCCGTGAATTAGCTTATCCATTACGAACAGTTTCAAAAAACGTGTCTTGCAAAGTCAAATCGGCAGGACGGCCGGATCGTCACGGTCATAGCCCATATAGAACGTCGGGGTCAGTCGAGCCCAATATCGTGTATAAATTTTTGTTGACAACCGATCGGCTTCCGATTTACTATGGCCTCACTTGAGGAGCAATTTCTCAGTCGACACCGAGCCCTAACAATTACAACACGCAACTTCCTGAAAGTTTTTGAATGCCGCTTGAGGTGTTAAAATAGCACTACGCAAAATTTCGTGTCGGACGACACAAGGAGAGGAGAATGAGCAGAGTTTTCGAACCTTCAACGAGTGGACTGGCCGCCAAAGGCGACGGAAACGGCACCGGAACGGCGGTCGGACGAGAGATCAAGCCGCTTGGATTAAATGCGCAAAAGGTGGTCGCCAAACGCTACTCCTTGAAGGATGAGACTGGCGAAGCTCTCGAAACCTGGGCAGACATAGTCCGACGCGTCGTGGGTCACGTGTCACGGGCCGAAACCGATCCGCAAAAACAGGCGGCTTTCTACAACGACATGTCAGCCGTCATGCTTGCTCGGGAATTCATTCCGAACACGCCGTGCCTAGTCAACGCGGGTAAGCCGAAGGGACAGCTCGCCGCTTGTTTTGTATTGAACGTGCCTGACTCGATCGAAGGCATCATGGAGCACGCGCAGAATGTCGCGATCATTCACCAGACGGGTGGCGGAACCGGCATGACGTATGAGTTCCTGCGGCCGGCCGGTTCGATGGTCAACTCGACGCGCGGTGTCGCGTCGGGCCCGGTCAGCTTCATGAACATTGTCAACCAGACGACCGAGGTCGTAAAACAGGGCGGTGTCCGCCGCGGTGCGAACATGGGTATCCTCGCGATCACGCATCCTGATATCCTCCGCTTCATTCATGCAAAGAACGATCAGACAAGCCTGACGAACTTCAACATCTCGGTCACTGTCACAGATCTGTTCATGGACGCTGTCGACAGCGGGACGTGGTTTCAGACCGAGTTCAAGGACGAACCGTGGATACAGCCCGTCTTCGACGCCGTAACCGGAACCGATTACCTCGTCTATCGACGGCCTGACGGATCGACCGCGACATTTGCTGACAAGCTCGCGTTCGAAACGACTGATCTTTCCGATTGCACTATCGAAGAGCCGCCGATCGCGGGGATGGTCTATGCACCGGACATCTGGAATCGAATCATCGCGTCGGCACACAAATACGCGGAGCCGGGCATCATCTTTATCGACGAAGTTAATCGTCACAACCACATGATGGCTTCGATGGGGCCGATCTACGCATGCAACCCGTGCGGCGAACAGCAGCTTCATTTCAACAACTCGTGCAATCTGGGTTCGATCGATGTCGCAAAATTTTACAAGCACGTCAGCGACGGGACTGATCCGGACTCCTGCATCGAGTGGGACCGGCTGGCGGCGGTCACACACGCCTGTACTCGGTTTCTCGACAACGTCATCGACGCCGGCCATTTCCCGCTTTCCGAGATCGACGATGTCGTCAAGAGAACGCGGCCCGTGGGCCTGGGTATCATGGGATTCGCCGATCTTGCTTTGAGCCTCGGCATCACGTATGGCGAGGATGAATCGCTGGAGCTAATGGAACGCGTGATGGGATTTGTCCGGCGTGAATCGTGGCTCGCGTCGCTGCGGCTTGGTGCCGAGAAGGGCGTTTTTCCCGAGCTCGAGAAGAATCGCGACTCGTATGCAAAGTTTCTCTATGAACAGGTCGGAATTCCACGGGACATTCCGCTCACGCCGCGCAATTACGAAGTGACGACCATCGCTCCGACCGGCACGATCTCGCTTGTCGCTGAAACGTCGTCCGGCATCGAACCGAATTTCTCATGGGCGTATGTCCGTCAGGACACACTGGGAACGCGGACATACGTTCATACTCGAGCTGCCGAAGAGTTGGGCGTCGAGGTCGATCAAACCGATGAAGAGTCGATCAAGTCTGCGGCCGAGTACGTCGTCGAACACGAGCACGAACTGCCCAAACATTTCATCTCGGCGATGAACATCAAATCGATCGAACATGTTCACGTTCTGGCTGCGGCGCAAAAGCACACGGACAATTCGATCTCGAAAACTTGCAACGGAGCTCGCGAAGACACGGTCGAATCCGTGGATGAGCTCTATCACCTCGCACGAAAGCTCGGATGCAAAGCCGTCAGCTATTACCGCGATGGCAGCCGGGAGAATCAGGTACTCTCGACCATGAAGTCCCAGGTCCCAAATCTCAAGTCCCAGGTAGAAGTCGCGGATGGGGACACGGACGACATTCAGAAATTGTCAAAAGCGACCTGGGACTCTGAGACAAGGGGCTTGGGACCTGAGACTCTGAGAGTCGAACGCCCGCGCGAGCTTCAAGGCTCGACGTGGCGCATTCCGTTTGAGAATCAGAATCTCTACGTCACCGTAAACCACGACGGCCATCGAATTCTCGAAGTGTTTGTCGCCGGGCCGATCAGCGCCGGCGTCGGTTTGCTTGCATCGAAAATGCTGCGCGGTGGATTCGAGGTTGCAGAGGTCGCCAAGAGCCTTAACAAAGTAACCGCGACGCACGCGGTGTGGTTCAACGAACGGCTGCTTACGTCGCCCGAACAAGCCGTCGCGGAATGCTTATTGCTCATCAACCGGCGATTGAAGAATCTGCCGCCGACCGAACGACAGATTGCGAAGGGATCGGCGACCGAGGTTGTAAACCTCGGGATGTCGAGCCTGATCGGCGAATGCCCCGAATGTCGTGGCCAACTCGAGCACGCATCCGGCTGCGACTTCTGCCGCGATTGCGGCTATTCAAAGTGTAAATAAATTCGGATTTTCAATAGTTTTGGCGCGTCTCAGCAGCGAGCAAACACTTGCTTGCCCACACCATCGGTGATACTTTTCTTAGCCGAAACTCGTTATTAATTTTCGAAAAAGAAAGGAGCTAAAATGTCTGGAAAGCTGCGTTGCGTCGTTCCCGTTTTATTTGTGGTGGTCTGTATTGTGGCTTCGTCTGCTGTCGTGAACGCCTGGGGACCACGCCGTTCGAAGAAAGACGGTGCTTTGATCATCAAAGCGGCTCCCTGGGGGCCGTCGCAGGAAGAGGCGGATGCCGGGGCGCGGCGCGTGGAGCGCAGTGCAGAGGTTCAGTCTTTTCTAAACGGGACGAAATATCGTTTGCTCAACTTGGAATATATCGACCAGACGAAGGTGGAATCGGCTCTGCCGCCAACCCGATTCCGAGTTGTATTTTACGATTACACAAACGACCGTGCGATCGTCGCGGAAGCAGATTTCGCGGGCCGCGACCCGATAGCCGCTCGCGAAGAATACAGCAATCCGATTCCGAATGACGAAGAATTCAATGAGGCAGTAAGGATCTTGCAGAAAGACGCGAGATATTCGAACGACTTCGCGAGCGGTGCCATACATCCGTATCAGCCGATGCCGCCGACGACGATCCTCGATGGTACGGTAGAGCGTCTTGTAAATGTGGGGCTCCGAAACTCGGGCCGACAGAACGAAATTGTCGGTGTCAGCATGAAGCGCGGTGAAGTAGTTCGTTACGTGGGTAATGCGCCGCCATGCTCCAGATCGGTTGAAGGATCATGCGGTCCACCTTCAGCGGGCCAGGCAACAACGTCAAACGGAACCGCCGGAAGTGCGACCTTGACGATCATCGACCAAACGACGATGGCGACGCTATGGGAAATGCTTGTCATCCGGCCATCTGCATCGTCGGGAACCCGCAAATCCGGCATCGAGGTGCGGAACGTCAAATACAAAGGAAAGTCCGTCCTCAAGCGCGGCCATGTTCCCGTCCTGAACGTTCAGTACACACCTTCGACCTGTGGTCCGTATCGTGACTGGCAGTGGCAGGAAGATCAGTTCGTAGCTGCTGCTGCAGGTGCAAACGATGTCGCGCCTGGCATTCGAGTCCTCGCCGCCGGACAGGTCGCGACTACGGTCCTCGAGACGGGAACGGATACCGGCAATTTCAACGGTGTCGCGATCTACACTCAAAATACTCAGTTCGGGCCGGAAGTAGTTCTGGTGACGGAACTACAGGCGGGCTGGTATCGCTACATCATGGAGTGGCGATTCGCGACCGACGGTACAATCAGGCCACGCTACGGGTTTGGCGCGACGTTTAATTCCTGTACGTGCGATGTCCATAATCACCACGCCTACTGGCGATTCGATCTGGATATCGTCCAACCAAATAACAAGGTATTTCAGGTCGAGCGTGGCCGGAAATTTCTTCAGCCTCTGGCAATCGAGTTGAGGCGAAATAAGAACGCAGGAACAAACCGAAGCCTGCTCGTTCAAAACGCGTCGGGTGACGAGGCGTACGTTCTAGTTCCCGGTCGGCTTGACGGAGCGGTCGATACGTTTGGTGTCGACGATTTCTGGGTGCTTCGCTATAAAGAAGTTATTGGAGGCACGGCGCTTCAAAACGAGATCGACGATGGTTTTAATCAGACCACCAGCCCAAACTCATTCATCCAGATCAATCCCTTCGTGAATGGCGAGTCGATCGTCGGACAAGATGTGGTTCTCTGGTACGGAGGCCACTTCCTGCACAATGACGGGTCCAATCTTCTTGATCCGAACCGATCGCCTGAAGTGATATCAGGCTCCCATGTAATCGGTCCCGATCTGCGTCCGGTCCGCTGGTAAGTAATTGAAAACTCTCGTTTAGAGGCGGGCTTGCCGATCTTAAAGAATCTACCACCCCGGACCACCTCCCCTC
>JBDTWZ010000067.1:0-15794 GCA_040006435.1 Acidobacteriota bacterium | reverse complement strand
TCCCCTCCTGGATAGGAGGGGTGGCTGCCGCTTCGGCAGACGGGGTGGTGGAACTGCTCTGGACATCCTCATACTCTTCACGCCACAGCTTTGCCGATTTCAATTCCGCTTTGACCAGCGGCAGCAATTCGTCGAGCGGCATCGTTCGTATGTATTCGGCGTTCATCCAAAGCGCCTTGTCGTCGGTCCAATGGCGCGGATCGTTCTCCTGAAAATTAAAAACTGCATTCGAGCGATGAATGTGATCGAGCGAAAACTTCTTAATCAGTTCATCGAGCGAGTAGATCTCTTTTTCCTCGCCCGCGGACCAACCGAGAAGCGCCAGGAAATTACGAAACGCCGCGGGAATGAAACCGGCATCGCGATACGTTGTGAGTGAGACAACCTCGCCGTGTTTGCGTTTCGACAACTTTCCTTTGTTTGGTGCAAGGATCAGCGGAAGGTGCGCAAACGTCGGAGGTGTCACACGGAGAGCTTCGTAAATGAGGATCTGTTTATGCGCGTTCGTCAGGTGATCTTGTCCGCGGATGACATGTGTGATCCGCATCTCAATGTCGTCGCAGACAACCGCAAGGTTGTAAAGCGGATGACCGTCCGAACGCAGCAGGACCAGATCTTCGGTATCCGAGTATTCGCGTTCCTGTAGCCCGTAAACCGCATCTTCGAACGTTGTCTTTCCGGTTGTTGCAACTTTCAACCTGATCGCGTAAGGCTCACCGTTCGCCGCCCGCGTGTCGCTTTCAGCTTCCGGAAGATCGCGATACGGATTGTCGCGCATGTTCTTGTCGGCCTGACGCGCTCGCTCGATGATCGCTTCTTTGACGGTCTTGTCGCTTGTCTGTTCCCTGGGTGTGAAGTCGCGATAAGCCTTGCCTTCGGCAAGAAGCTTTTGGGCGGTCGCACGATGCTTGTCCGCGTTGTCGGATTGGAAAACGACCTCTTCATCGTGATCGAGGCCGATCCACGCGAGGCCGTCGAGAATCGATTGTGTCGATTCATCGGTGGAGCGTGCGAGATCAGTGTCTTCGATACGAAGGAGAAATTTTCCGCCGGTCTTTTTGGCGTACAGATAGTTGTAGAGTGCAGCCCGGGCCGCACCGAGGTGAAGATAGCCGGTAGGACTAGGAGCAAAGCGGACACGCGTGGTCATAAGGCACAATTCTCACGCATTACGATCGAGTCTGTCGAGTCGGGGTGAGTCTGTCGAGTCTACTGAGTCTATCGAGTCTGACGAGTCTGTTGGGTCTATTGAGTCTGTTGAGTCTGACGAGTCTATCAAGTCTATTGAGTCTGTCGAGTCAGAAGACCAAGGTGACGCGAAGACCCGATAGACTCAATAGACTCGTCAGACTCAACAGACTCAACAGACTCAATAGACTCAATAGACTCGATAGACTCAATAGACTCACAGAGGGCCTCGGGCCAAAACCGAAAAGCCGTCAAACCCGGGGGGGGTTGACGGCCTTCATTCTCAAATGAGATGGCGGAGACGACAGGATTCGAACCTGTGGTACCCTTTTGGAGTACAACGGTTTAGCAAACCGCCGCTTTCAGCCGCTCAGCCACGTCTCCGAATACACGCCGCAAAGCCAGGGTTTTAATTCTAGCGGCGGTGCAAACTTTGTCAAGGTTCATCGCATCATAAAGCCCAATGACACTTGTCTTTGGGGCTTGACACATTTACTTATTGCTCCGAAAATACAAGGGTTGCTCGGAACATCACCTACTTTGTTCCAATAACCAGTCTAAATTCGGACGAGTTTTCTCGACTTGTTTGTTCGGGAACGTTTCGCACTTAATGGGTTTTAATCGCGCAAGGAAAATTTTTAATCTGCTCGTCATAGTTTTGGCGGCGGTATCTGCAGGCTACGCGGAGACACCATCGAGTGCGGGAGCTGTGGTACCAGGCTCGGTAGATTTTGGGACGATCAAGGGAATTGTTCGCGACGACGGCGGCAACCCTATCGCCGATGCGACCGTCGCGATTTTCAAAGCGTCGAAAATTCTAAAACAGGTTCGCTCGGCCGCCGATGGCAGCTTCATTGCAAAGATCCTTCCCGGAACGTACACCATTTTCGCGGTTGCGCAGGGCTACAATCCGGTTACGCTGGCTGATGTCGAAATAAACAGCTCCTCGCCGCTCGTTTATGGATTCAAGCTTGAGCGGGCCGGCGGCGGCAACACGCTTCCTGAGAAGCGCCTTGATCGAAATAACCCGAAATGGGTCATTCGCTCGGCGCAGACGAGTCGCTCGATCTATCAGAACACCGAGGGCGATACTACGGCATCGTCGGATAATGTCACGATCGAAGAAAGCGTACCGGTCGAAAGGGATGATTCCGGCAAGCGGCATTCTCAATCCGTTGCTGAGACATACTTCGCAGGTTCGGACCGCGGAAGCTATGCTGGAATCAACTTCGCGACCCTTTTGCCAGTATCCGAAGATGCAACGATAGTTCTCGCTGGACAGACAGGGCTCGGCAGAAACGCACCGCAGCGATTCGAAGTTCAGACAAAGTTTCGTCCTGTCGACGATCATCAGGTCAGATTGAGCGGTTCCATCGGGTCGCTCGGTTCTTTCGTCAGCGACGGTGTCGTAAAGGGTGTCGGGCAATTTTCGATTCAGGCACTCGACGAGTGGAAGGTCCGCGAAGGTGTGATCGTCGTATTTGGCGTTGATTACGCGAGGTTTGTCGGAGCCGGCGACGATTTCTCGATCCGTCCGCGGCTCGGGCTTCAATTCGATCTCGACGCGAAGACCCGTTTCCGCTCAGCCTACACAACCCATACTGAAGAACGGACCTGGTCGAAAGCAGTCGCGCTTGAAGATGCGCAAGTTATCTTTCGTGATCCGGCATCGATTGAAGATTTCGTGATCGAATCGGGCAAGCCGCTTTTGAACAAGAGCAGCCGGTTCGAGTTCGGGATCGAAAGGGTGCTCGATAATAATTCGAGCGTCGAAGCGAACGCGTTCTTTGACGCAACTACGGGACGGGGTGTCGGGCTAACCAGTCTGCCTTTTGATTCGTCCACGGGCCGCCAATTTGCAGAATTTGTCGGCAATCAGCAAGGTGGCGCACGGGGTTTCAGGATCGTTTATTCGCGACGCCTGAATGGACGATTCAGCACGGCCGCGGGGTACAGTTTCGGCAGCGGACAAAAACTTTCCGATGACGCACTGTCCAGCCCGGCGGATCTGTTTGAAAACGACATTTTCCAGTCGTTCTTCGGTCAGTTCGAGGCCGATTTGAAAACCGGAACGAATGTAAAAACCGTCTTCCGTTTATCGCCGCAGGCCACCGTCTTTGCCATCGACCCGTTCCAGGGACGTCTCGCGATCTATGACCCGAGCCTAAGTATTCTTGTCACGCAAAGCCTGCCGAATCTCGGGCTCCCGTTTCACGCCGAGGCTGTTGTCGACGCACGAAACCTTTTCGATTTTCAGACGGGCGTTGCCGGCGACGAAGGAAGCCTCAGGCTTAACGCTCATCGCCGCGGTCTTCGCGGCAGCATCCTGGTTCGATTTTGACCTAATTTAGAGAGAACCGCAGATAGACGCGGATCGGCGCCGGATTTGGTTTTTCCTGTGTTTGTCTGACGGAACTGCGGTTTTTCTGTGTCCAAATTCTTGGAGAAGTCGAGCAAAAAAATGAATAAGTCGGAAGTGAAGATGCGGAACGGCATTTTGACCCCCATCTTTGCTGTTGATAAATCAGACTTCACTAACGACTTATTCGTTAGCGGTGGTTGGAACGCCTATTGCCTCGCAAAAACCTCGGATAAGTTTGCTTTTTACCGTGAAAGTTAAAGTTCTGACAAGTTGGAGTTTGATTTGGCTCGTGGTGACCGTCTTGCTGGTCGCCGGCGGAGCTCTTAACCTGTCGCAAAGGGCATTTCACGATCTACCGCCGACCGACGGCGTATTGTGGGTCCAGAGGAGTGGAGCGATTTTTGCGGAGAAGGTCACACCGGGCCTTGCCGCGTCGCGTGCCGGTATCTCGCCAGGGGACAAACTTATCGCCGTCAGTCTCGACGGCGAACGGTTTGACGAGGTCGATTCGATCGCCAATATTCCGATGTACCTCGACGCGGCGGGCGTCGGCGGAACTCTTACATACTACTACCAGAAAACCTCGTACGCCTTCGCTAACAATTTCTATTACGCCGATCTCAAGAACATAGACACCTTGCCTCGCTGGACCCCTTCGATCGTTTTTCTAATGATCGTCGGTTTGATCTGGCTTGGCGTCGGTATGTTCGTGCTTTTCAAACAGGGCAGCCGGTCGCCGTTCGTGCTTCACTTTGCGATGGTCTGCCTCGCGGCGTTCGTCTTTCACGTTTACCGCTCGCTGAATCTGGGTCAGGACCTCGATCTCGCGGTAAATCTTCTTGACGATATTGCCTTCGCGTTTTTCGCACCGCTGTTTTTGCATTTCTGTCTCCGGTACCCGGTCCACAGCCAGGTACTTGATAACCAGCCTTGGAAGACCCTTGCCCTTTACGTGCCCGCGGCGATCCTCTCGCTGACGATCCTTGTTTTCTCGCTCGGCCCGCTGTTTCCGATCGAGACCGTCGCTTCAGCGTTAAGGAACTTTGCAGCCGCCGCAAAACTCTTTCCAATTCTCAACCAGGCTCTTTTGATCCATTTTGTCGCCGGCATCTCGCTCGGTGCGACCGTCCTGCTGTGGCGATTTTTTACCAGCAAACAAGCTCTCGTTCGACAGCGTTTGAAGTGGGCGATGTGGGGCACGATCTTTTCGATCGTCCCGATCCTTGTTTTCCAGATCGTGCGTCGCTTTATTTTTCTGCCCGAAGATACGATCGCAACGGCGCTAACGACACTGCCGCTCGCATTGATCCCGCTTAGCTTCGGCCACTCGGTGGTTCGGTATCGATTGATGGACGTCGATGTGGTGGTTCGACGGGCGCTCGTATACGCGATGACGACCGTCGCGATCGCGATGATGATCGGCGCCGTCGCATTGGGGCTGGTGTTTCTCGCGGTCGGTAACAACCTTTCGACGACCGAGATCACATTGCGTGCTCTGATCGCCGTTCTCGCGATGGCCGCGATAGTAATGTTGAGCGAGCCGCTCAAAAATTTCTTACAGGAGCGTGCCGACCGGTTCTTTTACGGCGAGCGGTACGATCTGCGCCAGGGGCTTTTGGATTTCGGAAGGACCCTTTCGGCAACGACCGCGCTCGAGCCTTTGCTCGACGGGTTGAGCGACCGTTTGAAACAGGTTCTCGGCGTCGAGAAAGTCGCTGTTTTCATGGAGGATGGAGTTGGGGATTATAGGGTCGCGAGATCGTCGGGGCTCAGCGCAGAGTTTCGGATTCCGCCGGATTTCCGACAGATGATTCGCGCAAAATCCGCTGAAAAGGGAATTGTTCGCGCGGACGAGATCGAGCTGCAGGAGAACGAAGCCGCGGTCACAAACGGTAACGGACACGCAAACGGTAATGGAAGCAAGATCCCGCCCCGCCAAGAGCTGCACTACTTTGTGCCGTGCGTAGTTCGCAGCAAGATGGTCGCCGTCATCGGCCTCGGCCGTGCAAGCGACGGCTCGTTGCTGTCATCCGAAGATCTCGAAATTCTTCGCACCGTCTCAGGCTACATCGCGGTTGCGATCGAGAACAGCCGACTCTATCAGGACCAGCAAAAGCACGCCGACGAGCTTGCACTGCTCAAGGAATTTAATGAATCGATCGTCGAATCGGTTAATGTCGGCCTCCTTGCCGTTGATGAAGACGGCCGCATAACTCGATGTAATACGACATTCGAAGAAATGATGGGCCTTAGCCGTGAAGAGTCGGTCGGTAAACTTGTCGACGAAGTTTTCGACGAAAGCTTTGCATTGAATCTCGGAAACATTCTCGGTAAGTCTAAGTGGCATTTGACCGAGATCCGTAACGCTTACAAGCTGCACACATACGATGGCAGCGGACGTTCGCTGATCGTAAACGTCGCGGTCGCCCCGCTGCGGTCTATTTCAAGTGCGCAGACGGGAGCGATCATTGTGCTCGAAAATGTTTCGTCACGTGTAAAGCTTGAAGAGACGCTTCAGCAGAGTGAAAAACTTTCCAGTATCGGTTTGCTTGCGGCCGGTGTCGCTCACGAGGTGAACACTCCGCTGACGGGTGTGTCGAGCTACACGCAGATGCTGCTCGGGATGATCCCCGAAACCGATCCGAAACATGCGTTGCTGCAAAAGATGCAGCGGCAAACCGATCGGGCAACGAACATCGTCGGCAACCTCCTGAATTTTTCACGCACCGGCGAATCGGTCGAGTCGGCCGAGATCGATGTCAACAAACTTCTCGACGATACGCTTCAGCTTCTCGAACCGCAGCTTCGCAAATCGAATGTCGAGGTCCTCAAAAACTATACGTCATCGCCACCCCTCATCTTTGGCAACGGCGGCAAATTGCAGCAGGTATTTACTAACCTCATCCTTAATTCGCGAGACGCGATGTTAAGCGGTGGACGCATCACGCTCATTACCGAGGTGAATGATGGTGAGGTTAATATCGAGGTGTCCGACACCGGCGAAGGTATCTCCGAAGAGAATCTCAACAAGATCTTCGATCCGTTCTTCACGACGAAGGGTGTCGGCAACGGAACAGGATTGGGTTTAGCGGTGAGTTACGGCATCGTCCAGGAACACGCCGGCACGATCGAGGTCGAGAGCGAGAACGGATCGGGCACGACTTTCAAACTTTCATTCCCCGCCACGAGCAAACAACGCCAGCGAGCCGTTAGTTGATTCATCGACACTTCACGGGTCAGATATGGACTCTTCTCAGGCCTCTAATTCTTTTTCGCGAACCGCACCTCGCGATAGTCACATTCGTTAGGCTTAAACGAGACTGAATACGAATCCTTGGTCCCAGTCGCCGAAAAGAGCTGACCGAAAGCATTAGTGAAGATCGAGGCAATAAAAGGAAATTCGATAGTGACCTTATACTCGCCTTGAGTGTTCGTGACGAACGAGTAAAAGCCATTTTGATCAATAGGTATATTCTGTACCCCCGATGGCGTTGAAACGCATACTCGCGCGTTTTGCAAATCGCGTTTATCTTCCGGCAAAAGTATTCCCGCGATCTCGAATTTTGGCTTATCCCAGCTAATATTCTTGGCGTACTCGAAATCATTCACAGACTGACGGAGTAGCCCCGTCCGGTTACAAACCGGCGGCATCGAAAACGCCTTCCCATCTTCATAAACGAGATAGATCTCGCCCACGTTTAATTCTGTATCGATGATCGAGGCGGGGATTTCTATTTCCTCAGTTGACTTCGCCGCACCTTTGAAAATTTTATCGACGCGGAAAGTTAACGAGTACGCCATTCTATTTTGGACCCGGATGTTCTTCATCTCGATTAGCTGTCCGGTAAACACTGAATCAGCTCGCGAAAACGCTTCGCATATGGTCGGGATATAGCATTGCGAAGCTTGAACTACCGAAGGGGTGGAAGTAAATTGAATCGCTAACACTGCAACGACTACACAAAACTTGAGAGTTATTTTCATTGTATTGACCTCATCTACCGCAAACCGTCGAACCGCCCGGCGCCGGAATTGTTCACACAGGTGTTCTCCAAGATTCCGTGAAAAAGCTCGGAATTTCCGTACGGCAGCGATTTTCGACCCGAAACCGGATCCGTTTTGATTCTAGGTGCAAGTCTCGGTAGTGTAATGTATTCGTCGAGCGTTTTGCCTATTCCTAAGTTCGCAAACGCATTGACCCCGGCCGCATCCGAGAACTTGCTTTGACCGTTTCGTTTTCCGATAGCATGCACCAATTCGCCGAGAAACGTGGTTGCGAAACTCTCAAAAGAATTATCGACAGCAGTAGTACCATCGTTCTTCTTGCTTCCAAAAAAAGTCGAAACAGCTATTGAGAAGCCCCATCCCGGATTACCGAAGTCCGCAGGGTTGGAGGCTTCCCCGGAGCTACGGGAAACGCCATTCGTAAATGAAAGGGCTTTCAATGTTCCGGTATCGGCAAACTCTCTCACATAATCTCGAATGTCGTCCCTGAGCTCCAACCCGGTATCGGTTTCGAGTTGCTTCAGGAGTTTGTTGTACAAATTAGCGCAATCAGAATTATTATCTAGAAAATATAAGACCGCCCCCGCCAAAAAGCGGCGCGTACGACCCGTCATCAATTTGTAGTCCTTATCGCTCGGCGCTACCCAAAACCAATCTATCTCACCCTCATCAATCCATTTTCCGTTCTCGTCCTTGATTCCGGTCCGTGTTCCCTTAATATGTATGCTCAGATCGACGAGCGATCGGTTTGGCGTATTCTCATGACCTTGAAAGCGTACTGCAATACCAACGACATCCTGAGACCTCCTTATGAAGCCGAGGAGGTGGCAACTAACAGGGGTTCCGTTCCATTCACAGCCAGTCTCAGGATTACTAGTCGATCCGCCCTTCCCGAAGCTATGAGGCGGCTCTTGAATCTCCGGCGGCTGCGTTGGCAATACTGCGCCGAGGGGTTCAAGCTCGACGCGTCCGACATCGTATAGTTCGATCTCGCCGGATGGGGCGGTTTGCATGACGCTGCCGGTGATCGGATCGGTGTGCTTGAACGCAGTGCCACCCGAAGTGTGCTCGGCGATCACCGTCGAGCCCATGTAGATGTTCGTTTTCGTTTTCTGCCCCGTGTGTTCTAACTCGATGATCTTCTGCCCTGTGACGGATGAGTAGATGTAATATTCCGGCTCTTCATACCAGCCTGAAGGGGGCGATGCATATGTCCGCTTTCTCTTGAGACGTTTTGCCGTCCGCCCGTCACCGTCGAAGGTGAGCGCCTCGCCCTGATCCCATCGCGTGGTTCCGGCATAAGCCGAAGTCTCAACCCAGTCAGCCACCCTTCCCGTTGCGTCAAACTTCCATGTGCGCTGATCGAGGTTCGAGATGCGGTTCATGACAACATTCCCTGCCGCATCGAACGTGTCAGAACCGGACTGATAGCCGCCCGAACTCTTCCGATTGTTCGTATACCCGGCCGTGAAACTTCTCGAAGTCCCATCATCCACCGTTGAACGGCTTGTGATATTGCCGAACGCGTCGTAACCGAGCGTCTGTTTGTAGCGTGAACCGGGAAATTGTGTATCCAGGCCTCCGATGTCGTTCTTCTTTAATCTAGATGCAAAGTTATATTCATACTTCTGCGAATAGCTTGCGTCGACCGCGTTAGTCGCAAGCTTGATCGCTCCGTCATTGTTGTACGTGTAAGTCTTGTTCTGAATGTCGCCTGTGTTCGCACTCGACTCGGCTTCATAGGTCGCGAGCCGCAGACGCGTGTCGTATGTGAGGGAGATATTCGTCGCTGCCGTCGTCGAGTACGCCATCGATTTGACGCCGCCAAAGGCACGATACGAGATACCGGTGGCAAACGATGCCAGCGAACCGAAGCCCGATACCGCATCTATCGTCGTCGTTCTTCCTACCTTGTCAGCTTCGTATTCCACTTCCCAGCCATTCGTCGAGTTCGGGTCCTTGATCGATCTGATGCCGCCGGAGAGGTGATAGCTGTATTCCAACTTGTATCCGCCGGATGGAGCATTTACGAGTGTATCGGCGAAAACTTTCGTCTCACTTGTCATTCGTGACAGTTCATCATATGAATAGCTGAGCGTACCGCTTCCGTCGGACATTGACGTTCTGTTCCCGGCCGGGTCGTAACTAAAGCTCACGTCAGCGGGATCGGGAATATTTGTCGTGTCCGGCGAGGAATAGAGAATCTTTGTGAGAAGCGGCCTGTATTCGTTGCCCGTGCCCTCGTCGATATTTCCGTATTTGTAAGTCGTCAACGCACCCCGCGGGTCGGTCATGGTTGCGACGGTGTCGTCGGGATTGTACGTGAGACTCGTATACGTCAGGTTGCTACTCGCATCGAACTGCTCGGGCTTGTGTGAGGTTCCCAATCGCCCGTGACCGTCGAATGAGAACGTAGTGTCTTGATAGGTCGTGCTCGAGTCTGATCCCGAATATTGCCGGGCCCTGGTGACCTGGTCGCGACCGTTGTATGTGCTGACCGTCGTCGAGTATGGCGAGCTTCCGCCGCCGTCGAGATCCCAGATCTCCGATTTGAAGGTGCGTCCGAGAATATCCTCGTAGATCTTCTGCGTGCGCCGCTTTGTCGTTTGCATCGTACCGGAAACATCGACCGCGTCCGCTACTTCGCCCTTGATCGTGGTAACCTGCCCTCTCGCGCAGCCGCAGCCCGCATAGGTGTAGAGCTTGTCGGTGCCGTCTGTGTTTATCTCCCGCGTTACCCGACTCTTCCAGTCATACTCTCGTGTGTTCCACAGCCAGATATAGTTGCTCCCGTCCATCCCGCGATAGTCGTCGCCAGTCGGATTCCATGATGAGTTTATTTCCGTCGGAACCGACTCGCGCTTTCCGCGGCCGAGAATGTCGTATTCGACAAGCTTGCCTGAATAGCCGCCCGTGCTGTTCGGGTTCTCGGTCCGCGTTTTTCGAACGCGGCCCGCGCCGTCGAGAAGTGTTTCCGTCAGCACTTCGTCGCTGCCATCGACAGTGCCGACATCGACTACGTCCGCGACCGTGGTGTAAGTATTCAGAGCGTTGCCTGTGCTCGGATAATCGTAGCGGGTGTAGGCGCCGCTGTTCTCGATCTTTTCTTTCACAAGCCGACCGATCGTATCGTCAAATGTGCGTGACGTTGTCCTGCCGACGCTGTTCCCGCTTCCAGAAGGCGTCGGACTTCTCGCCCAAACGTTTACTCCAACGTCGAAACGATATTCGATCGTCGAGCTATATCCACCCGGATCCGTGACCGTCGTCGGATACGCATAAGTGGATCGCGTCACTCCGTCGTTCCAGTCGTCCGCGTACGAGACGACGCTTCGTCTGTTTCTTCCGTCGGTTTGCGCGACGACGGCACCGGCTGTGTTGTAACTCGTGTTTGTTTCTATTGCGTAGGTTGAACTGGTTGGATACTCGACGTTCCAACGAGTTGTCGATGTCAGGTTTCCACGGCCCGCCGAAAATGTCGCACCGTAATTCGTATTATCGTGCTGCGTTGGAGAGATATTCTGATTCAACCCGGTTACGTTGAAGTCGTCATCAAAGTCATAGCCGTAGGTTACCTTCGACATCAGATTGAACCCCGAAGCCTCCTGGCCATAGAGCTCGGTCAACGATGGCAAACCGATGATCCGCCTTGAGGTGTATGCCGAATCGAGATTGTATGTCGTGTAGCTCTTCTTGAGTATTGTCGACAGATCCGTGTCGTAAACGAAGGCGCTCTTCACCAGGCCATAGATCGAAGCGTTGCTGCTTTCCTGAAGCCAGTATTCGATCGTGCTTCGTTTAGTGTTCGTGCTGTCGCCGACGCGCGTTTCCTCAATGCGCGGATTGAGGATGTAGCCGACACTCTCGCTGTCCTGCGTCCAGTCGGTCCACGTCCATCGCTTTCGGTCAGAGCAAGTGGAGCTTGTAGTCAGGCAGTCCTCTGTAGCGATCGTCAGCCCCTCATTCCAGCCCGATGCCCCGACGTATGTCTTGGTTCTGAGATTATCGGGATGGCCCGTCATCCATACATCGATCACCTTTGAGCTGCCGGTGATGCTGCCGGGCAAAGAATATGTCGCGCTCGACGGTGCTGTGTTGTTGATCGTTATTTCACTGTCGCCGTTGAAGTTCTCGACAAAGCTCTTAGTCTCAGTGAATCTCGGGCAATCCGTCTGACTCGATGATGGGCTTGCAAGATTCGTCGAAACGTAATTCAAGACATGCGAACTCGAATCCGCCGCTATGCTGCTGACCTTCTTTACCTGCAGATAGCCGTTGTATTCGAACTTTGTAGAGCTGCCGTCCGGGTATGTGATCTTATCGAGAACGTTGACGACCGTATCGTCGGGCGGGCCGATAATGGCGGTGACCGAAGTCGCATTGAAATCGGTATCGACGGTCTTTGTCGTGTATGTAAGCGTCGCCCATGTGTGCGTGATGTTCGATCCGTAACCGTTCGAGTCTTTCCAGGTTTGCGTGATCGTGCTCGGTAAACCGGTTGTCGTTTCGTAATTGACGGTGACGACACGTCCGAGAGTGTCGGTCATTGTGTCGAGGCGCCCCTCACCGTCGTAAGCCATCGAGATGTAGTTTCCGTTACGGTCTTTTATCTGTGTGCAGCGGTACGCTCCCTGACTCCAGACATAGCTCATCTCGGTGCCGTCGGTTGTCGTGACTTTGATCGTGATGTCTTCGACCGGATCGTTCGGGTTCGTCGCACCTGAGACAGTAAGCTGCGTATAACCCGAATCAGCCGTTTCGTAAGTATTGCTCACGACAGTCTGCCGAAACTCTGCTCGCCCGCCGGAGGGCGTTATCATCATGTATGCCCAAACGTCTTTGTCGTCGTCGTAGTAGATCGGCTCGATCGTGGAAAACCCGAACCGAAATCCCGGCGACGCATTCGAACGATCGGCATCGAACACGATCGCGCTTCCGACCTTTGTCCAGACGAGCGAGTTGTAGCTGATACCGAAGCCCGCGTTGAGCCCCGAGCGGCCCGGTAAGCTGACAAGCGATGTTCCCCATGAGAAGTTCTGCGAATAGAGATTGGTTCCGCCGGTCGCATTCCGAGGCTGCAGGCGAGCCGCGGCGATCACGTCACCCGTGACCTGCCCGCCCACCTGCTTGAGATAAGCCGAGGGAACAGCCGTGTCGCCCGGCACGCCGAGCGTATCGATCGTCGCGTTTGAATCGCTGCTCTTAAGCGTGTACCAGACGCCGGTCGTCGGTCGCCAGACAGAGAAGTCTGCTTTATTGTCGCCATCGTAGTCGCCGGGTACGGGTTGATCTCCGTAGTTTCCCCAGGTTTGCATGTAATAGGAGCCATCGTTAGGCTGGCTTCGGTACGCGTACCAGGTTCCAGTCGAAGGACGAAACACGGCCGGGTCGGTCTTGCCGTCGCCGTCATAGTCGGCCGGAACAGGTGTATCGATCGCGATGCCCCAGTGAGTATAGTAGTAGCCGGACATGCTTCCGGTGATGTGCCAGTCACCCGTCGACGGTCGATAGACAGCGAGGTCGGATCTTCCGTCGCCGTCGTAATCGCCGGGAACGACAATATCGCCCGACGACCCGAATGCCGTCGAAGTATAGCCGCCGCTGCTCTTCGATACCCACCAGGTGTTTGTCGACGGGCGATAGATCGCTGCGTCCGTTATGCCGTCGCCATCGTAATCTCCGGCAACTGGAATGTCACCAGTTGTTCCCCATGAAATTGTCTGGGCGCTCGCGGACGGACTTGTTTTGTAGGTCCATGTTCCGGCGTTAAATACCGCAGCGTCAGTCTTGCCGTCGCCATTGAAATCGCCGGGCGCAATTATCTGTTGCGAACAGCCGGAGGTCGGTGGAGCACATCCCACAATAAACTCTGAATACGAACCGCCGTTGCTGTTCCTCACTTTCAACTCAGCGTTTGCCGAATGCCATCTGCCAATGTCCGCTTTTCCGTCATTGTCGAAATCGAAATCGACGACGCTCGAAGGCTGCGGAGGCGGAGGTAAGGCTTCGGTTTCAAAGAACGCTCGTTCGCGATCGCGCCCACCCGCTACTCCCACCACCCCGTCCGCGAAACGCGGCCACCCCTCCTCTGGCAGGAGGGGAGCTGGCGGTACTGACAAGACCAGCGTCGTAGTTGTGGCGTTGTAGATCCTGTCGGAAAAGGTCGGCAGCTTTCCGGCTTCGAGTCCGTGCGGGAGCTCAGACGCGCTCAGCGTCTCAAATGCTCTCGAAAGATAACCGAGCGCGCTCAATACAAAGTCGCTCGACCGCGGGGCGGAATGAATGGCGAAAGGTTCCGGCGGTGCGGAGATCGGAGCCGGCGCGGATTTCAGGGCAGCCGCTTCAGAGCGCGGCACACGGTCGAGAAACAACATCGGAAGCGCCAACGCCGCGATCACTAACATCGCGCTAATTCTGTGTCGGGTTGCTGGTTTGTTAGAGAGTGCTGGCGCACGATGGCCTGCAGTGGGGCTGCGGAAAGCGGGAAAAATTGTCGGCATCGAACTACGCCAGGCTGGCTCTTTATGAATGGAGCCGCGGGAAAATTGTTACAGGTTGCCAAAAGATCGAATGCCAAGAAATTACAACTTTCGCCGAGGGAGGTCAAGGGTTTTTCTTCCTCGTAATGTCCTCCGAGGTTCGATAGCGCGCCGCTCTGCGATCTTGGCGAGCTCTGCGTGAAAGACTTGGATCTCACCAGAAAGCTCGCAAAGGACGCGGTGACGGACACGACAAGTTTCGGACACGGCCTCCTTATCTTTAACTGAGCCACAAACCGTGCTAACTGATCACCGCATGCCTGCCCATCAATTTCACCGAGTATAAGGCAAACAAAAAACCGACGAGCATTATTGCAGCAGCGGTGAAGAATGTCCGGTAAAGCGTGTTGCCGTCTATTGTGTTTGCCGCATTGCTTAGAAGCAGGCCGCCGATCGTCGGGCCGATGGCGCGGGCGAGACTCCCGCCGGATTGCAGTATGCCGAGCGCGCTGCCTTGTTTATGGTCGTGCGTGACCTTCGACGCGAGGGTTGTGAGGGACGGCGAGGCCAGCGAATTTGCGAACGCGAGCATGATGCACACACCGAGCAATCCGGCGACGCCGGCAAATGTCGGGGTGATGAACGGGATCAGGACAAAGCTCGCCGCCATCATCAAACACCCGAACGCCGCGAGCCATGTTTCACCGAAACGCTTAACGAGCGGGCCGAACAAAACGCCCTGCCCGAACACGGCCGTCAATCCAATGAACGCGAAAAGATATCCGTTCTGCTCGGCGGTGTAATTGAAACGAAACGCCGTGAAGAGCACGAACGCGTACGTCATGATCGAGAACGCGGTCACCAGCAAAAAATAGGTGAGGCTGATCGTTCCAAATTTTCTTTCACGGAGCGACCCGAGCAATTCCGTTATGCGGCCAACCGGTTCGGCGTCGGCGATCTCGGTATGCACTCGGCGCGTTTCGGGAAGTACGAGATAGACCGCAGCACCGGCAACGAGCGACAGCACGGCTGCAATAAAAAAGGGAACGTGGACGCCATACTTACTCGTGATGCCGCCGATCGCCGGTCCCAGCACGAATCCTAAACCGAACGCCGCGCCGAACAGCGCCATTCCCTTCGCACGATTTTCTTTTGTCGTGACATCTGCGATGTAAGCTTGCGCCGCCGAGATATTTCCGCCGGTGATTCCGCTGACGATGCGTCCAACAAAAACGAGAAAGAGCGTATTCGCCAATCCAAGAACGACGTAACCGACTGCCGAACCAAGCAGGCTGACGAACAGGACGGGACGCCGTCCGTACCTGTCTGAAAGCCGGCCGAGGATCGGCGAAAAAACAAACTGCATCCACGAATAGATCGAGACGACGAGGCCGATCTCGAACGGGTTCGCAAAGAACGGCGCGGTCTGGGCGTAGATTGGCAGGATCGGGATGACCATCCCGAAACCGACAAGATCGATGAATACAATTACGAAGATCAGGATCAGCGGGGTGGTGAAGAATTTATCTGTGTCGCCGGGCGTCTTTTCTTTCGTGGTTTCGTGATTATCCATCAGAATAAAATTCAAGCGAATCGCGGTGAGGTCGTTTCGTGTGTTTCGTGCATTTCGTGGTTCGGGTTTCTTTGACAAATGCCAGACACCCGGAAGCGGGGTCGGTTTGAAGTTCGCTACGTAAGCGAAATCCAACCACGAAGCAACTGTGTTAAGAGTCAAGCTCCCGAAGGCTTGAACTCGAGAC
>JBDTWZ010000066.1:0-15795 GCA_040006435.1 Acidobacteriota bacterium | reverse complement strand
GACCTACTAAAAGAAAAGATCATCGTCTTTGACGGTGCGATGGGGAGCAATCTCCAGGCGCTCAATCTCACGATCGACGATTGGGGGGGGGCAAATTTCGAGAACTGCTCCGAGAATCTGCTCTATACGCGACCTGACGCGATCGAGGCAGTGCACACGAGTTTTCTCGACATCGGCTGCGACGTCATCGAGACGAACAGTTTCGGTGGAAGCGAGGTCGTGTTGACCGAGTTCGGTATCGCCGATAAAACCTACGACGTAAATCTCAAAGCGGCGGAACTGGCAAAACGTGTTGCAAATGATTATTCGACAAAGAACAAACCGCGATTTGTCGCGGGCTCGATCGGACCCGGGACGAAACTTCCCACACTCGGTCACATCACATACCGCGATCTCACGGACGCATATCGTGAACAGGTCCGCGGACTCATAGACGGAGGTAGTGACCTTCTCATCGTCGAGACCTGTCAGGACCTGCTCCAGACAAAAGCCGCGCTGGCCGCGATCTTCGAACATTTCGAAAAGCACAAGATCAGGATCCCGGTGATCACGCAGGTGACAATCGAAACATTCGGGACGATGCTGAACGGAACCGAGATCGGCGCGGCTTTGACGGCGCTCGAACCGTTCCCGATCGATGTCATCGGTATGAACTGTGGCACGGGTCCGAAGCAGATGGCGGACAGTTTCCGATATCTCTGCGAGAACTCGCCGTTGCCGGTTTCCGTTTTGCCGAACGCCGGTCTGCCTGAAGTAAAGGACGGTAAGCAGCACTACGACGAAACGCCGGAAAGTTTTGCGGCGCAGGTCGAGCACTTTACAAAAGATTTTGGTGCGAATATTGTCGGCGGCTGCTGCGGAACTTCACCCGAGCACCTGAAGCAGTTGATCGATCGTGTGGGCCGTCTTTCACCGAAAGAGCGAAATGCGAAACTCGTTCCTTCGGCATCCTCGATATATTTCCAACAACCTTATACACAGGATGCTTCGTTCCTTATCGTTGGCGAACGCGTCAACGCATCCGGCTCGAAGAAGATGCGTGATTTGCTTGATGCGGAAGATTGGGACGGCCTCGTCAATCTCGCGAAGTCGCAGGAAAAAGAAGGCGCACACATACTGGACGTGAATGTGGACTTTGTCGGTCGTGACGGCGTCGCCGACATGCATGAGCTAATATCGCGGCTCGTAACAAGCGTGAAGATCCCTATCATGCTTGATTCGACCGAGTGGGAAAAGATGGAGGCTGGCCTGGAGCATGCGGGCGGCAAGTGCATACTGAACTCCACTAATTTCGAAGACGGCGAGCCGCGATTTCAGAAAGTATTGTCCCTCGCAAAAGAATACGGAGCCGCCGTTGTAATCGGTCTGATCGACGAAGATGGAATGGCGCGTGCGAAGGAAGACAAGATCAGGATCGCGAAAAGGGCCTTTCAATACGCGACCGCGTTTGGTATCCAGCCGCACGACATTTTCTTCGATCCGCTCGCGCTCCCGATCTCGACAGGTATCGAAGAGGACCGTAAGAACGCAGATGAGACGATTGCCGCGATCCGGCAGATCCGCGCAGAATTGCCTGAGGCGAATATTATCCTCGGTGTCTCGAACATTTCATTTGGGCTAAATCCGGCGGCACGCGTCGTTCTGAATTCAGTATTCCTTCATGACTGCGTCGAAGCCGGGATGAATTCGGCGATCGTGAATGCGTCGAAGATACTTCCGCTGATCCGGTTCAATGAACATGAGATCGACACGGCCCGCGACTTGATCTACGACCGGCGAAAGTTTGACGGCGAAGTTTGCACATACGATCCGCTGACGGAATTCACGACCATGTTCGAAGGGAAGTCGGCGCAGTCCATCAAGCAGGACATCACGCATCTGCCGGTCGAGGAGCGTCTCAAACATCACATCATCGACGGTGAAAAGATCGGTCTCGAAGATTCGCTGAAGCAAGCGCTCGAAACTTATCCTCCGCTCGAGATCATCAACAACATTCTGCTCGACGGCATGAAAACTGTCGGCGATCTTTTCGGTAGCGGACAGATGCAATTGCCATTCGTGCTGCAATCGGCCGAGGCGATGAAGGCGGCGGTCAAGTTTCTGGAACCGTTCATGGAAAAGGTCGAGGGCTCGAACAAAGGCGTGCTCGTCCTTGCAACTGTAAAGGGCGACGTCCACGACATTGGCAAGAATCTCGTCGACATCATTCTGACCAACAACGGATACAAGGTCGTGAATCTCGGGATCAAACAGCCGATCGACGACATCCTGCGAGCCTGGGAAGAGACGAATTGCGATGCAATCGGAATGAGCGGCTTGCTCGTCAAATCGACGCTTGTGATGCGGGACAACCTCGAACTCATGAACGATCGCGGAATCAATGTTCCGGTTATCCTTGGCGGAGCCGCATTAAATCGGCGATATGTAGATGCGGATCTGATCCCGCTTTACAACGGCAAATTATTTTATGCGCGGGATGCGTTTGATGGATTGCACGCGATGGATGAGCTCACGAATAAGGAGTCCGTCGAGTCCGTCGAGTCCGTCGAGTCCATCGAGTCTGTCGAGTCTGGCGAGTCTGTCGAGTCTGCCGAGTCTATTGAGTCTGACGAGTCGAGAGCTGTATCGGCGATTGCGGGTAATGGCAATCCAAAATCCGAAATCCAAAATCCAAAATGGGAAGAGGACCTTGTCGGCGAAGACGCAAAGTTAGGCGCCATCGCAACGCGGGTGTCGTCGCGATCATCTGGTGATACGACTCACACGACACGATCAGACATATCGCAAACCACGGATATTCCGGACGCTCCTTTTTACGGCTCGAAGGTCGTTGAGATCACCGATTTGAATAAGGTTTTTGGGTTCATCAATGAGACGGCTCTGTTCAAAGGACAGTGGCAGTACAAGCAGGGACGGAAGTCGCCGGAAGAATATCAGAAAATCCTGACCGAGACTGTTTATCCGAAATTTGCCGAGATCAAGGCGCAGGCGATTCGCGAAAAGCTGTTAGAAGCCAAGTTGGTCTATGGATATTTCCCATGTCATTCCAGTGGAAACGACTTGATCATCTATCAGGACGACGGACGAACGGAACGGATGCGATTTACTTTTCCGCGTCAGCCGCTTGAGCAACGAGGCGGAAAAAGTCTTTGCCTCGCCGACTATTTTGCGTCGGTCGATGCGGGGAAAACTGATGTTGTCGCGTTCCAGCTCGTCACGATGGGCCGGAAGGCGAGCGAACATTCGGCGAAACTATTTAAGACGGACAACTACACGGATTATCTGTTGTTTCACGGGCTCTCTGTGGAATCGGCCGAAGCTCTTGCGGAGATGTGGCACAAACGCGTTCGGGAAGAGACGGGGATCGCAGGAAGCGATGCACCGGAGCTTGCCAAGCTTTTTCATCAGGGATATCAAGGCTCGCGTTTCAGCTTTGGCTATCCAGCCTGTCCGAATCTCGAAGACCAGACCAAGCTGTTTGAATTGCTTGGACCCGAGCGGATCGGAGTCGAACTGTCGGAGGAATTCCAGCTCGATCCTGAACAGTCCACATCGGCAGTCATCATCCATCATCCCGATGCGAAGTATTTCAATATCGAATAGGCCCGACGAGCCTCAATTCACGAAAATAAAAGAAGAGGGTCGTCGATGAAACGAAGGTTGTTTTGAAAGCGGATGAAGCGGATAGAATCGGATCCGACACCTGGTTTCGTGTCCTATCTTGTTTCGTGTTTTTCGTGTTTTTCGTGGTTAGGTTTTCAGGTTTGCGATTGAAGACTGAGATAAAATGTGCGAAATCCAAACCACGGAAAACACGAATACACGAAATACACGAAAAAGATAGCGGAATTCCTGTTTAAAACGGAAGAGGCCGCCCTTTTCAGGACGGCCTCTTCTTGTCGGATTACCCGCGTTAATTACGGAACGTATGCACTAGGAACCGGCGTATCGGTACTGACACCGAACTGCTGGATCAGAATTCCCGCGGTCGTCCGGTCGACGAACCAATTTGCATTCGACGGACGGAAGATCGCAAGGTCGAATCGTCCGTCCCCGTCGTAGTCGCCCGGGACCGGAATATCAGTGCTGATGCCAAACGGCACCGCGTAGAAGGAAGAATCCTCACTCCGCAAAACATACCAGGTACCGGTTGCCGGCCTCCAGAATGCAACGTCCGTTTTATTATCGGGCGTATAACGACCCTGGACCGGTCTGTCGGTTGAAGCGCCGAACTGGAATGCATACGCCACGCCATCGCTGCTGCGGCGGATCCACCACTCGCCGCCGCTAACCGCGGGACGGAAGATCGCGATGTCCGCTTTTGCATCACCGTCGTAATCACCGACAACCGGTTTATCGCCGGCAATACCAAAGCCTATTATGTCAACGCCGCCGCCCGATTTCTGTATGTACCAAGTGTTGTTGGATGGACGGAATATCGCCAGGTCAGCCTTATTGTCGCCGTCGAAGTCGCTCGGGACCGGAACATCGTTGTTAAGACCGAACGGCACCGAGTAGTACGTGAAATTCTCCGACCGGAGGACGTACCATTCGCCCGTCGAAGGCCGCCAGAATGCGACATCCGTCTTCTGGTCGCCTGTGAAGTCAGCCGCGACAACTTTATCGGTTGAGGCGCCGAACTGAAGGGCAGGTACCTGTCCATCGGAGCTGCGCTGCCACCACCACGAACCATTCGACGGACGAAATATCGAAATATCAGTCTTGTTGTCTCCATCGAAATCGAAAGGAGCGCGAACAGTTGCGACAGGGGCGGTGACGGTAAAGTTCACGTCGGAGATATCAAAGAAGATGTTGCCCACCGCTTCGATCTTGATGCGTGCGCTGGCCGTCAGCGAACTCGGGATCGTGACTGATTCACTTCCGTCGTTGGCCGTCGATGCGGCCAGCACGGTCGGGAACGTTTGTCCGCCATCGGAAGAAAACAGGATCCGAACATTCGCTGCGCTGACCGGAGCCGCGGTTGTGTTGGCCACATCCCACGTCACTGTCTGGGATGAATTACCTGGCCAGCTAACTCCGGTGTTCGGTGCAGTGACCGCGAACGGTCCGCTCGCCGCGTCGACGATGACGGTCGCTGTGGCTGTATTTATTCCGCCTCCATCAGGGCGATTATCACGAGCAACGACTTGAAACGTCATCGTCCGAGTGATCGCGGGCAGAAGTTCTCCAGTCAGCAAACTGCCCATTGAAGACGGCGGCACGTTCGCCGAGCCTAGAATATGAGCGAGAGCCGGGAACGTGCGGCTCGGGCCGGGTGTCGGGAGGAAGGGGCGAAATATAGGTCGGGCAGTTCCGTCGGAATCCGTGTTAGGAACCGCGGTCGTCGAAGCACCGAGATCGTATTCCTGCCAATCGTAGGAGAGCGTGTCGCCATTAACGTCCGAACCGGTCGCGGTCAGCGTAAACGGACTCTGCTTCGGAATGTTCCACGACGGTCCGCCGACGATAGATACAGATGGCGGTGTATTACCGGTCGGAGTGGCTGTCGCACAAGTATTGCCGTTTCCGGTCTGGCTATACGCGACGATCACCTCGAGGCTCTTCACATGAAATGTGTCGATACTGTGCGCATCCAGATTCTGATTTCCACAAATGCCGGCGTAGGCCATGATCGTGACGCCGCTGCCAACCTCATACGCGCTGGCGGCGCTGCGATTACCGCCGCTGCAGTTCGATACCGCACCGTTAAACGTATGATTTCCACCCCACTGATGTCCCATCTCATGCGCGACGTAATCGATCGCAAAGGGATCGCCGACCGGGTTCGAAAGGCCAGTGACACCGCGTGCACGACTCCCGCCGCAGGGGCCGTTCAGCGTCGCGACGCCGCCGCCGCCCGTACTGAAGACGTGGCCGATATCGTAATTCGCCGTCATGATCACAGCGTCGAGATTGGTCTGGTTCTGACCCAGCATCGTTGAACCATTACTGTTCGTGTACGGGTCGTTGGCAGAGGTGCAGGCCATACCACCGCAGTTCATGTTGTCGCCCGCGTATGTGATGAGATCGTTGTTCGCGACGACGACCATTCTGATCGCCAGATCGCGCTCATAGATTCCATTCACGCGGTTCATGATCAGCACCTCAGCAGCGAGAGCTCCCGCGATAGTATTGGACCCCACGGCGACCGTATATTCGTTGGTCGCCGCCAGTGCGAGTCGGTAAGTACGAAGCTGCGTTCCCGAAATGACCTCGGGAGACGCGATGTCCGGGATAAGCTCGCGATTGTCGCCGTTAGTCGGCCGGAATAGCCGTTCTAGCGCTTCCTGCGCATCGAAGTCACACGAGAAACGTGTTTGCTTCGGAGCGTCGCGTTTGAAATATGTGATGTAGTGGTCAGTTTCACCGATCGCGTACGGATCGACTATAACGGTGCCGGTCGTCGAAAGCACCATCGCGTGAAAGCCCGTCGGCAGAAAATCGAGACGGACGGTCGCCGTTGGATCGTCTATCCCTCGGCCGTTATAAGTCCGCCCGAGTTCGGGGTACTTCGCCAAAAGCCCCGGCTCCACGATCAACGAGTGCTCGATTCGAAACCGGCCAAAGGTTCCATCCGGCATCGGCAGTGTGAGAACGGTCTGCGTGAACCGGCTCTCATGTGAAAATTCTTCGGGAGCGGCGGTGAGGATCGATGACACGACGGATTTATTCAACACATACGTTTTGTATGCGCTCGGTATCAAGGTTCGCTCTGCAGAACGGTCGGCAAGCCGACTCTCGTCCACCGCGGTCCATACACGGTCCGAACTTGTTTGAGCTCCGGTGAGAGCATGAAAACTTAAAAGGAAAAGGGTGACCGCCAATACGCGGCTGAGGGGCTTAAACATGGAAAATCTCTCCTATCTAATTGGTTTCAAAAAAGCAGTCACCGTGGTCAGGCAGGACGGCAAAATTGATGTTTACAAAATAAAAATAGCGAATGAGCCCTTTGATAAAGTGAAGGAATGCAGCGAAAGCATAGTCCAGTCCGCTCTTTTTGTCCATTGTTCTTCAGCAAGGGATCGCGAAACCAAGATCATCCACGCCATTCTCCCGGCGACGTGGTCGGATGCTAAACTGGTCGTTCGATTATTATGTCGCAGGAGCTGGCCGCCGAAAGCGGTGCACAACTTGAAGGCAGCGGCGGTCCGCTGCTTCCGACGAAAGAAGAGATCTCGGTGCTTTCCGCAACGGAGTCAATAGGATTTCGTTTGGTCCGGCGGATGAACTCCGGCGTCTGGAAAACCTTTTGGACATTTTGTCAGCGACATATTGGTTCGCTGTGGATCTATCTCGCGACCTATAACCTGATGAACGTTTTTGGTATCGAGAATGTCGATGCTACCGATTCCGAACGCCCCGTTCTGCTCGTCGCGAACCACCGGTCGTTCTTCGACATGTACACCATCTCGAGCGTCATGTTTCGGTATACGAAAAAACGGCCGATCAAACTTTTTTTCCCGGTGCGTGCAAAGTTCTTCTACGACAATCCTCTTGGATGGTTCGTTAATCTTGTGATGGGTTGGTGGGCCATGTACCCGCCCTTTTTTCGCGAACAGAATGAGGCGAGAAAGCGATCCTTCGACAAGTTTTCAGTTCGCGAACTGATCCGTATCTGCACGCGAGGCCGCGGCCACGTTATCGGATTTCATCCCGAGGGCAAGAGGAACCTGAGTGAAGATCCTTATTCGTTCCTGCCGGCACAGCCGGGGATCGGAAAGGTCGTCTATGCGGCGAAACCTCAGGTTATTCCGGTGTTCGTAACCGGATTGATAAACGATCTGCCCCGGCAGGTCTCGGGAAATTGGACCGGTGGCGAAAAAGTCCGGATCTGGTTTGGCGAGGAAATTGACCTCTCTGAGCTTTATACCAAACGCGATTCTATTCGGACACACAAAGAGATCGGTGATTTTCTGATGGAGCACATCGAGAGCTTAAGCCGGTGTGACAAAGAGTGGATCGGGCAAGGGGGCGGAGATGAGCGACGAAGCGGGCGCAAAGATCGCTGAAAATTCGATCCCTACTCTGCAGATGTCGCAGATGCGCCGGTGGGCTGTTACGGCCGGCGTGATGACCGGGATGTTCATCGCCGCATTGGAAGCGACGGTCGTCGGCACGGCAATGCCGACTGTTATCGCATCTCTCGGCGGCTTGAACCATTACAGTTGGGTCTTCTCGGCGTACCTCGTTACATCGACGGTCACCGTTCCGGTTTGGGGTAAGCTCTCGGATCTTTATGGCCGGCGTCTTCTGTATCAGATCGGAATCGCCATCTTTCTTCTCGGCACTCTGCTTTCGGGTTTTTCAACTTCGATGACGCAGCTCATCGTTTTCCGCGCGATTCAGGGTTTAGGGGCCGGTGCTCTTGTGCCGCTCGGCATGACGATCATTGGCGATATGTTCACGCTCGAGGAACGTGCAAAGATGCAGGCGTACTTCAGCGGCGTGTGGGGGCTTTCCAGCATTATCGGCCCGATCGTCGGCGGCTTTATTACCGATCAAATTTCCTGGCGATGGGTCTTCTTTGTAAACTTGCCGATCGGCGTCATCGCGGCGCTCATCATCGGGTTTGCTTTGCGCGAGCCCAAAATCCTCCGCAAACCAACAATCGATTACGCGGGTGCCATACTGCTGATGACGGCGATCAGTTTGCTGATGCTGGCAATGGTCGAAGGCGGTTCCGGCGGACTGTTCAGCCCGCAAAACGTGCTGATCTTCACGGCGTCAGTCGTCCTGCTCGCGGTCTTCTTTTTCGTCGAGAAACGTGCCACCGATCCGATCATTCCGTTCGATCTGTTTCGTAACAGAACGATTGCGATCGCGATACCGGCCGGGTTCCTTGGCGGCGTTGCGATGTTCGGTGCCATCTCGTTCATTCCACTTTTTGCGCAGGGATCGCTCGGGTTCTCGGCGACCGCCGCCGGTTCGCTGCTGACACCGCTGATGCTCTCGTGGGTTTCAATGTCGATCATCGGCGGGAGATTGATGCTGCGGGTCGGTTATCGAATTGTAACGATCGTCGGATATTCGGCCTTGACCCTCGGCTTTATCCTGTTGGCTCTATTCGATCGTGAGACGAATCTTTTCTGGCTTTATGTAGATTTGATAACGATCGGCAGCGGACTCGGGCTTTCGATGCTGACGTTGCTGATCGCAGTGCAGCAGGCCGTTGATAAAAGCAAGCTCGGTGTCGCGACGTCGCTTAATCAGTTCTCGCGTTCGATCGGCGGAGCGATCGGTGTTGCCGTTATGGGAGCCGTGCTCACCGCGTCGCTTGCGACCGAACTAAACAAGTCGGCGAACGAAAATAGAGCGATAACTCCGGCCCAGGCACAAGAATTTGCGTCCAACCCAAATGCGTTGATTGAACCAAGCGCGAAAGCGGCGATCTCGGGCGAGACTCTCGATGTGCTTCAAACGGCGCTCGCTCGTGCGATACGCCCGGTGTTCTGGTCAGGTGCTCTTATGGCGGGTTTGGGTTTACTTGTCGTACTTTTCCTGCCGAAGGGGGAAAGGGAAGAAGAAACGGTGGACGGAGAACGATTAATAATGGCCGAGCAAACGAACATCAACGCTCGTAATCAGCCCGACGTTCATTCGACTCATTCGTAACTCAGGGCCTCAACCGCGTCGAGACGCGCCGCACGCATCGCCGGATATAGCCCGCCGATCGCCCCGGCCATGAGCCCGACGACGAGGGTAAGCAGAAGTACCCAGACGCTCATCTCAACCTCGAGCGTCGTAACACGCGTCAGTGCGAACCGAAGAAGAAATGTCAGCACGATACCCGTGATAATTCCAAAGAGACTGATCAAGAGCGCCTCCTGAGTGATCGTCCACCCGATCGCGGCATTGCTCATCCCGAGCGATTTCATGATGCCGATCTGCCGGGTTCGCTCGGTGACGGTCGTATACATCGTCAGTAAAATGACAAGAGCGCTGATCACCGCAGCGACGCCGATAAAGACGTTGAGGAAGACATTGAGGGCGGGGAAGCCGGCCATGTAGAGCTCTTCGAGGTCCTGCGTGCGGATCATCTGATAGTCAGGAAACCGCTCCATGAGGTTCTGTCCAACCAGATCGACGGTGTAACCTGGCTTGATCGCGACGAGAACCGACGATGCTTTGCCTTCACTTCCCAGTTGGTCTTGCATGACGCCAAGTGGAATTTTCAGACGAGCTCCACCGGCTGGTTCGTAGGTGCCGACGATCGTGAACTGACGTTCGTAAAGCGGTATGGTATCGCCCAGCTTGAGCTTCTTTTGTTTCTGCCAGGCGGTATCGATGATCGTCTCGTCGGCATTTGGATCGAAGGCCCGTCCTTCGATCAGGCGCATTCCCGAGATCACCGCGTACTCGTCAAACAAAATCCCGTCAACAAGCCGCTTTCCCGTATTGTTGTCGGTTGCGTCGACTGAATTTTGGCCGATCGCGACCGCGGAACTGACTCCATCGACTTCCAATACATCCCGGGAAAGAGCCACGGGCAGACGAAAAGACTCGGAACCGCTCATCCCGATCGAACCCGAAGCGCGGATGAATATCTCAGCACCGACGTTCGCCTCCCGCGTCGCTTGCTCGCGGATCGTACCGTTCGACAAGCCGACGGTGAAGACTATGAGCAGCACGCCGACAGCGATGCCGAGAATACTGACGACCGTGCGGGCCGGTCGGTGAAGCATGTTTGAGAAAACTAGACTGTCCATGGGTTCGTAGAAGTCAGAAGTCAGAATTCAGAATTCAGAATTTCGGAACTGGATTCGGGACTGAATTCTGACTTCTGACTTCTGACTTCTGAATTCTGACTTCTGAATTCTGACTACTTGCCACTAGCCACATTGGCATTTGCCGCCGCCATCTGGGACGCCTCCTGCTGCAACTGTTCCGCGGATTTCCATCCCGCCTTTTTTAGCAGATCGATCGCAAACCGCACCGGCACCGCCATGTTCGCCGCAGTATTCTCGGTAAACACACCAAAATTCACGCCGATGACTTTTCCGGTTTGCCCGAACAGAGGAGCTCCCGAACCACCCTCAGCAGTTTTCGCGTCGTGAACTATTCGACGCGTGTCGAGGTCGGTGATCGCGCCCTGCGTCGTTAGCGGCACGATCTTGCGCGACTGGGCAAGAAAGTTGATAAGGTTTTGCCGCGAATTGCCGAAGCGCTGGTTGATGGACTTTGCCTCGTCATCATCGACCATCGCGAGCAGGCGATCGGGGCCGCTCGGGTAGCCCATTGTGACGACGGTTTTTCCGATCGTCGAAGCGTCGTTATCCGTTTCCAGCGGCAGACTCGGGATGTCCGCGGGCAATTGGGCGATATCTATGGTGGCCACGGCGACGTCTTCTTTTCCTCCGAGCTCCCGAACCTTCAACGGAAACGGCTGCGGATAATTCGGGAAGTAGATCACAAGCCGCTTGATCCGCGCACGTCCGTTCGAATCACGGATCATCTGCTTTACCAGATCGTCTTCGGTCCATGGCTGCAGCACATGCTTGTTCGTGACTATGTAGCCCCCACCGACATGAAAACCGGTTCCGATAAAGTCGTATTCGACCGGACTGCCGTTCCCTTCAGTCGTCAGTCCTTGTTGAGTTGAGTGTGCGTTCCGCGGACCAGTCTCTTCGGTCGCAGCGGGTTCGTAGGGATTCGGCCGCAGCGACTGCGGATCGGGATAACGGAGAACTTTCCCGCTGGAGCGTTCGACCAGATCATAGACGCCGACGACCAGGCAAATGCCGCTGCCATAATCGACACGCAGGTTCTGTGCGAGCGAGACGGTCCGGATGATGTCCGAATTCGCCTTTTCAAGTCCACCCAGCTGATCGTTGGTGACGCCGAGCTGTTCCTCGAGCTTTTCGATAACGTTGCTCTGCCGCTGGGCCTGTTGACGATTCTCACGAAGCTCGCTGCTCACGGCCCAGCCGATATAAAGGACGCCGGTGATAAAGCCCATGGCTAGTACCAGGACGATCGCTTTCGTCGTCCAGCTCACCTCCCGCATCAGCTCGCGTGAAAATTCCCGAAGGAACGCTTTTGCGTCGTCGCGTTTTGGCGAAGTGGCGGCATCCAGAGCCGCAGATTCGATGAACTGTGCAATGTGCGGCAGATCTCGGTTTGTCCGGATCAGCGATGGCTTGAACGATGGGGCGAAGAATGAGAACGAAATGTCGGTGTTTTCGATCTTGAGGATGTCTCCGTCGGTGACGCCGACGTACCGGCGTATCGGCTGGTCGTTCATGGTAAACGCCAGCTCGTCGACGAATTTCGTCAGCCGGAAAACACCGTCGGTATCTTCCAGCTCGATCCACACGGGTGATGCCTGGACCTGTGTTGTCTGGATCTGAAGATCACAGGTCTCGTCCGAGCCGATCGTCAGGCGCTCCTGCGAAAAGACCTCGGTCGATTTCTCCGACCCAACCTCGATGTGAATGATGATTCCCGCCATTAAAAACGTTTCGACCGCATAAATCGAAGTGAGATTCTACCATACCGCAACTGTCTTCGATGCAATGCGCCTAGCGTTCGTGGCAAAATAAAAGCACGCAAAAACCCGACCGGCAAGGACGGTGTGATACTTATGGCAAAACCGAAATTTATCGAAGACCGTGACCAGTTGGAAAAGCTCGCTCCGGTAATGAAGGCACCTATAAAGCGCCATGTTTTTGTGTGCAACGGAAAGTCGTGCTTGCAGGTTGGAAGTGCCGAAGTAAAAGCCGAGTTCGAGCGGATCTTGGAAGCCAAAGGGATCAGACAAGGAAAGGAAAAGAAAGGTCGAAATCCGATGGGCGAGATCGTTCTGACCGACTGCAGCTCGGTCGGTTTCTGCTCGATCGGCGTGGCCGTTCTCGTCTATCCCGAAGGCGTCTGGTACGGCCAGGTCCAGCCGGAAGACGTCGCGGAGATCATCGAAGAGCATTTAGAAAAAGGAAAGATCGTCGAGCGGTTGGCGTTGATCGACATGTCGGACTGAGCTAGCGTGCTCCGCACGCTAGATGAAAATCCGTTTGCCAAATTGATTGATTGTTGGACGGGTGTGTTGTACCGCAAAATGCTCAGCCTGCGAAGCAGGCGACAATACCTTTAGCCCCATGCGAGCGAAGGGGTGTACCGACGAAGAAAAACGAGCGTGTGAAACACGCGTCATTCCCACAAGTAGCGCTTATCGAATTCCACGTGGTGAAGCTTCAACAATTCTTTGTATTCCTCTTCGAACGTCTGCTTTTTGTGATGCTCCTTTTGGTTTCGAATGTAATTCCTCACAGCGTCCGATACCGACTCGCTCACTGAGAACGCCCCGTAGCGACGTTGCCATCTAAACTTTGGATAATGGGTCCGACGAGTCCAACCGGACGACTGCGCCTTTAGCTTGCACAAGAAATCTGAAACTGAGATTACAGGTTCGACCCTCACCAGCAAATGTACATGATCGGGCATACCGTTGATCTCGATGGGCACGCCATGATTACCAGAGACGATGCGGCCCATCTGCCTGTAAAGCTCCGATTCCCAAGATTCGGCGATCATTGGAAGTCTGTTTTTCGTTCCGTAAATAATATGAGAGAGAAGGTGTGTATATGACATGGGAGACGCGTGTCGGACACGCTTGATCTAATTTACTCTCCCCGTCGATGGCATTTTGGCGCCGAACGGTGCCATGGTCAATGCCGCGTGTTACACACGCTCGGATTCATTTGGTCGGATTACTACACGCTCGCTTCGCTCGCGTGTAGCTAAAGTTAGGGACGCGTGCTCCGCACGCTCTGTCCGCGATCTCCCGTCTCCGCTCCTCACACCCTCATTGCCGTCAATATTTCATCCACCACTTTCTTCGCATCGCCGAACAGCATCAGCGTATTTTCTTTATAGAACAGGGGATTGTCGACGCCGGCGTATCCGCTCGCCATCGAGCGTTTCATGACGATCGTGTCGCGGGCTTCCCACACATGGAGGACCGGCATGCCGGCGATCGGCGAGGCGGGGTCGTCCATCGCCGACGGATTGACGATGTCGTTTGCGCCGATCACCCACGAGACATCCGTCGAGCCGAACTCGTTGTTGATCTCATCCATCTCGAAGACGATGTCATAGGGAATGTTCGCTTCGGCAAGCAGGACGTTCATATGTCCCGGCAGACGGCCGGCGACCGGATGGATGGCAAATTTAACTTCGGTGCCGCCTTCCTTGAGGATCTTCACGACCTCGGCAAGTGAGTGTTGTGCCTGTGCGACGGCGAGTCCGTAACCCGGAACGATGATCACCTTTTTTGACTGCAGCAACATCGATGCTGCGTTGTCAGCGTCGATCGAGTGCACCTCGCCTTGCGGCTCACCGGTTGACGCGGCCGCCGTTCCGCTCTCCGTTCCGAATCCGCCAAGCATCACGCTGACGAATGAACGGTTCATTCCGCGACACATGATATAGCTGAGGATCGCACCGGATGATCCGACGAGCGCACCGGTAATGATCAGCAGATCGTTCGAAAGCATGAACCCTGCCGCCGCCGCCGCCCAACCCGAATAGCTGTTGAGCATTGAAACTACGACCGGCATATCCGCTCCGCCGATCGCCATTACGAAATGAGCCCCGATGATTCCGGTTACGACCGCCGCTATGAGCAGCGGCCATTGTCCGGTCGCCGTGTCGGGCGAGATGAAAAATGCCGCTCCCAGCCCGATCGTCACGAGCAGCATGACCATATTGATCAGATGCCGTCCCGGAAGAAGCAGGGGCTTGCCGGAGATCGTACCCTGCAGTTTCAAGAACGCGATGACGGAACCCGTGAAAGTAACCGCACCGATGCATATGCCGATGAATATCTCGACCATATGCATGTTCCGCTCGGCGACCGTCATCGTTTCATGCGGACCCAAATAAGTGGCAAATCCGACAAGCACCGCCGCCAATCCGACAAAGCTGTGGAGCGCCGCGACGAGCTGCGGCATCGATGTCATTTGGACCCGCGACGCTAATATCGCTCCGACGACCAGTCCCGGTATCAAAGCTCCGGCCAGCAGAGCGTAATTGCCGTCTTTCATCGCCGCCACGGTCGCCCCGAGCGCGATCAGCATCCCGATGATCCCGTACCAATTCCCCCGCCGCGCCGTTTCCTGTTTGGACAGTCCGCCGAGGCTCAAGATAAACAACGCACTCGCGGCGATGTATGCGATTGTGATAAGCGATTGTTGCATTAATAATTCGTCGGGGAGCGACGTTCGATTTTAGATTTCGTCGCGTAGCGACAGTTCGAATTTAGCCGTGGGCCCTAGCCCACGGATCAGGTCAACATGAAAAGTCACGTCGCGTCAGCGACGCACGAATCACCCTAACAAATAGCGTTCGTCGTAGTCGACACCATGTAGTTCAAGAAGCTCGACATATTCTTCCTCGAACGTTTTCGACGAATGGTGAATTCGCTGATCACGTATATAGTCGACCACCCTCGGAACGATGGACTTGCTGACCGTGAAAACTGCATATCCGTCTTGCCACCCAAACTTGCTGAGATTCGGGAATTCTTGATGGATCCATTTCGAAGACTCGCCTTTCACGAGCTGCGCGATTTCACTTGGGGACCATTTGGGTTTCGCCATCACAAGTGCATGAATATGATCGTCTATCCCGCCCACCTGAACTGCAGACATGTCGTGATTCTTCGTGATGCCTCCGATGTATGCCCAGACCCGATCTTCGATAGTCGGGGTGAATGAACTTTACGCGTTGTTTCGTACTGAAAACGTAATGATAAAAACACTGGGAGAATGTGTTTGCCATTTTATTCGTGCGTCGCTGACG
>JBDTWZ010000065.1:0-16092 GCA_040006435.1 Acidobacteriota bacterium | reverse complement strand
ATCATTCAGGTCCTTTGCCTTTTACTTTTTTATTTTCTAATTTCTATTTCTTACTCTCTACCTTCTACCTTCTACCTTCTGCCTTCTACTTCTTACTTTCACGCTTTTCCTTTACAATCAGCCTTGCATGAACCCCAAGCAAGTTACGGTTCGCCCGTTACGGGAAACCGATCTCGACGAATGGCTTCGTCTTCGAAAGCTCTTATGGGACGAAACCGGAGACGACGACCATAAGTCCGAGATGCTCGACATCCTTGATCACTACGAATCGCAATTCGTACTTTTTGCGGAGTCCGATTCCGGCCGGCTGGTTGGCGTACTCGAAGCGAGTATTCGACCGTACGTAGAGGATTGCGAAACGGATCACGTCGGTTATCTTGAAGGCTGGTATGTCGAATCCGAATTTCGGAAACAGGGAATCGGGCGTGAGTTGGTTCGACAAGCTGAAATTTGGGCCCGCGAAAGGGGATGTACGGAGATGGCCTCGGATGCCGAGATCGGCAACGATTTGAGCCTCGCCGCACATCTGAACCTTGGCTATACCGAAACCTCGAGGCTTGTACACCTACGTAAAGAACTTTGATGAGAGTGATGAGAGTTTTACGCCTAAACACCGCCCTTTTCAGCATTCTTTTGTCCCTTATCGCGATCGACGTCGCCCTTGGCCAATCGACGAGTCAGAATTTTCCGACGCCGGTTACCTCGAATGAGATCAGTGGATCGATAAAGGCCCGCGATATCGGCGACGCGCGACTGACGTCGTACTACTTTCAATTCGATGGAGAACAGGGCGACTTGTTCATTAATGTCGTGGCGCGGAATTTTACGGGCGATATCGATGTCTTCACTCAGAACGGCCTCAGACCGCTCAGCAAGATCGTCGTTTATGCGGACTTCGGCGAAAGCGAAACGGGACGCGTGATCTATCTGAGAAAGCCGGAGAAGATGATACTTCGTGTGCAGGGCCGAACTCCCGGCGATGACCCGGCAACTTTCCGCATTAAATTTGCTGGTAGCTTTATTGCGTCGACGCAGTCGGAGCCCGAGGCCGAGCCGACGCTTCCAACTTTTACCGCAAAAAATGAAAGCGGTGTCCGGGTAAATTCGGTAGGCACGATCGTTGAGATCATTCCAAAGGCGACGCCTACGCCCGCCCGGGTCGAAACTGTATCAGGCACAATCGATGAACGCAGGGAAGTCGAAGAAAGGACCGAACATAAATCTGATGTCACTGCTCAAGCTGACGCAGACGACACGCCGGAGAAGTCGGTCGCTGATGCTCCTGCGAAAACACTCGAGGTCGTCGTAAGTGAGAACATTCCGGAAAAAACGGAAAAATCGTCCTCACCGACCGCTAACCGGAGGCCAACGCGAGGGCGAATCCCCGCGAGACGAACGCGCCCACCGGATACCGCGACGGAACCGACGGTAGAGGCTTCTCCGACAAAAACGGCGAAGCGGCAAACGGCGACAGATACATCGCTGACCAAAGATCCGGATCCACTCGCGAATGTAAATTTAGTTATTCTTTTCAAGGACGGGACAAGGCTCGAACGCCCCATGAGCGAAGTACTTCGCTTCACGGTTGATAAGGGAGTGCTGACGGTGATCTCTAAAGATGGACGAATCGGCAGGTACTCGATCCTCGACGTGGAGAAGGTAACGATTCAATAGGTAGATTAATAACCAAAGCCACCGCGACCGATCATCTCGATCGCGGTGGCTTTTTTGCGTTTCTAAAAGGCTTATGCGTAGCTGTGCAATCCGGGTAAGAGATAACTCACGCCAAGATACGTAAAGATCACGAGCAGAAAACCGATAATCGCAAAGTACGCTGAGCTGCGCCCCGTCCACCCACGCGAGATTCTCGTGTGAAGGAACGCGGCGTAAGTAAGCCATGCGACCAGTGCTCCAGTTTCTTTCGAGTCGAAGCCCCACGGTCTGCCCCACGATTCATTCGCCCAGATAGCACCCGTGATAAGCAGCATCGCAAGACCCGCAAAAGCGAGACATGCGGTTTTGTACATCAAACTATCGAGCGACTCGAGACTCGGCAGGCGTTCGCGGAGCTTTTCTGTCCTAAATGCGAAGAGCACGACGAAGAATGTTCCGGCGAGGGCCGTTATCAATCCTGAGATCTCAACCGGATTTGTGCCGACGCTCAGGTATAACTTATCGCCGTTCGCCTGTAGATACTGGCGGCCCATCTGCTCGTGTTGAGCGGGCGTGATGGCCGCAAACTCTTTCGCAGAAAGCTGCTGTCTCTCCGCCATCGCACGGCCCGCAGTGACGAGTTGGGATGGGTTTGCGGCGAGCTGTGCTCGGAGCCGTTCGCGCACATCGTTAGTTTCGCGTATCTCCGAAACAAGAAGTCCGACGGTGAGTATCTGGGCAATCAACGCAACTTTCAACAGCAGGTGGCCGAGTGTCTTTGCGCCTTGATTCTCACGATAGAGATAGACAAGAAACGAGACAATAACACCCGCTAACAGCAGAGAGCAAAATGCCAGCGCGACGCCAACATAAGGGGTGTCCAGACGAAACGGGGCCGAGAACGCTTTGCCGCCGCCGGGGTTTGGAACGAACAGGCCCGCTCGATACACAAAATCTGTTAATACCGAGAACTTGCTGATCGAACCGATAACGCCGATCGCGAAGATGCTCGACCAGATGGCCATTGCCTCGACCTTGACGCGATCTTTGAGTAGATAAATAACCGCAATGGCAAAGCAAACAAGGGCCACGCCATAACTCAGAGATGCGACACCGACGTGGATCGGACGCCAGTAAGAATCGAGGACCGGTGGAAGATCGATGAACTCATTCCCGATAAAACGCGCGAGCGTAAGGATGATCGCCGCAAGCGGCAGCGTGAAGGCGCCCAGAACCTGGAAATTCCGGCGCCGCGCGAATAAAAGCGTCGCGATCCCGGCACCGAACGCGAAAGCAAGACTGAGGTCGTAGAGATTGGCAAACGGAACGTAGCGGAAGATCCACGGCGTCGCCATGTTACCGCTTTCGCGCATAATCGCGATCTCGTGTTCGTAGGCCGCGTCCCAACGAACGAGCCAGCTCGATAGATTGAAGAATACGCCGGCGACCGCGCTCCACAGCCCTATCCTTCGGGCCATTTCGGATGGCGCGTAGAGATTTGTCAGCTGAAACAGCGCGGCGAATAAGTAGCTCGCGAGCGCGAGCATCATCAGAGCGCCGTCGGAAATAAAACTCTCACCAAGCTGTAGCCGAAGGCCGAGCATGAGAAATGCGCCCGCGATCGCGAGTCCTGCCGGAATATAAGTCGTCCAACCACGTCCAATCTCTGAATCGTAAATTTCTTTTGCCATAACACCTCTGTTGTTAGACGACCTCGCCTACGTCGCGGACGACCTTGTTGAACTTATCCTCAAATCCAAGATGATTTCGATTTGCATTTCCCCCCATCACGATCTGGCCATTTTCGATTAGAGCCCACACGCGTCGATGAGAGAAAAAGAAAACAAAGCAAAGGGCACCGATCAACCCAAACCCACCGAAGTACCACGCAATGAAAGCGCCATTGAACGGGTCGTATTTGATCGACAAAACATGGGCGAACGGAGACTTTTCATAGTTGGCAAGTTTCCATTTGTAGCCCGCCTTGGGTGCGCTCACCGGAGCATTATCGGGCATATTGCCGCCAAAGGCGAAAACACGAACACGTTCGCCGCCCGGCGGCGTAACACCGAGAATCGCGACCGGATTATTGTATTCGCCCGAACGTGTATCCGGTTTTCCTTCGGCATTGAAAGTAAAGTCGGGTAAAAATTCCTCGTACTCGACCTTTGTGCCATCGCCTAACGTCGATTCACCGGTTCTCGGGATGGTCACGCCTAACGGCGCACCGCCGTCCTCGGGAATCAAGTTAAGGTCGATCGTACGGGCGTTACCAACCGGGATAGTCTGCGCCTGAAAAAAGCGGTAGCCGCGATAACTGAACGGCTTGTTCATGCTTATGTCCGCGGTGGTCTCGCCGTACTCCGGATCATCGACTCTTATTTGCGTTCGCCAGTCGAGAGTGTTCGTCACATCGATCGAACCGCGCGGGTCGATCAGACGCTGCTCGATGTCGGTGCAAGTCATCGAAAAGGGAAGCTGTACGTTGAACTTTTCTTTTTTATCCAGATCGAACTGGATCATCTGGATCTGATCGGTTGCGTCCCCGGGGATCATCCGTACATCCGCATCGAAACCCGTCTGCAGCGCAACGAAGTGTCCGAGAAAAAGCGTAAGCAAACAAACATGGACGATGTACGCTCCGATGCGATTTATCCGGCCGCTCTCGCCGAAAACAATAGTCCTGCTCTCGGTCGAGACGTTGGCGAAGTCTTTCAAGCCGGATGCGTCCGTTCCATATGACAACTCATCAAACTTGCTGATGCGAGCCCGAAGGCCGTTCTTCTTAAACGCACGAGAGATCTTCTCCGCCAGTACATCGTGGTCCGCAGAGTCGGCGGGAAACGTCACCGTCTGCGCCTGCTGTGACAACCACGAACTGGTTGCCGTCAGCTTAGGATTTGAAATGTAGCTCCAGGCAGAAGGGAATCGGTCGATCGAAGCCAGAATTATATTTAGCGAAAGAACTAATAGTAGAAACTTGAAATACCACGCGTAGTAGATGTCGAAGAAGCCTAGCGAGCCGTAGACAAGCGTTTCGGCCGGAGTTAGTGAAGCGTAATAGGCGTCAAAGCCCTGAACATTCTGCTGGATGATCAGCATTCCGATCATCGACAGAACCACTAAGGTACAGAGAAGTGTCACACCGAATCGAACCGAACTCAAAAAATCGAGAATTCGGTCACCAATCGGTTTTGTTCTTGTCTTTGCGACCTCGCGGCCGCCTATTGTTTGTTCTGCGGCTGACATTCGGAGTATGAAAATCATAACGTAGCGCCCGTTATTTGTCATTGACCGAATAATTAGAAAAGCTTTATGCCAAAAGAAGAACGGCGACGACGTGAGAACTTTGAGAATGATAGTTTGCGGGTTATTCTTTTGTTTCAAAGGTTCCGTCTTCGAAGCAATAATGGACACTGCAGCAGAGATCGCGAATAACAGGATTCTCGGGTGGCGCATGCGTTTGACGGCATTCGTTGAGCTGACCAAACCGCGGATCGCGTTTATGCTCGGGCTCACATCAGCCGCCGGGTTCTATCTCGGCACAAAGGGATCACTCGATCTTGTGCTATTCGCCAACGCGATGATCGGCATCCTGATCCTCGCCTTTGGGGTCGCGACCCTTAACCAATATATCGAGCGCTCGACGGATGCGTTGATGGACCGGACCAAGAACCGACCACTGCCCTCTATGCGATTGGTTCCTGCAGAAGCGTTGGTCTTCGGCCTGGTTCAGTGTGCGGTCGCCGAGATCTACCTCTATTTTTTGGTCAATCCGCTGACTGCTGGCCTCGGGCTGATCGTGATCGTCGGATACGTCCTTCTTTATACGCCACTCAAGACTCGCACGTCGGCCTCGACAGCGATCGGTGCGATTCCTGGAGCGATGCCGCCGCTCATGGGTTGGACAGCTTCTGCAAATGAAGTCACGCTCGGTGCGTGGGCATTGTTTGTCATGCTGTTCCTCTGGCAATTTCCGCACTTTCTCGCGATAGCTTGGATGTACAAGGACCAATACGCTAAGGCCGGGATTCTGATGCTGCCGGTTGTCGACCCATCCGGCCGAATTACCGCGAGGCAGATCGTACTGTTTGCGATAATGCTGGTTCCGGCCAGCCTCGCTCCCTTTTTCCTCGGGTTCGCCGGGATCATTTACCTGATCGGCGCCTTCTTGCTTGGCCTCTGGTTTCTTTACGAGAGCGTACGGACCGCTCGCGAGAAAACTGTAAAAAGGGCACGTCGGCTGTTGATGGTTTCTGTTCTCTACCTTCCGCTTATTTTCGGCTTGCTTGTCCTGGATCACTAAGATGAAAACTGGAACGGTGGAACCCGTTATCGAAGACGAGAACGTCAATCGCCGAGCGCGAACGCGATTTGTTGGCGGTGGTAACGGACCGAACGACGGCGGCGGTGGCGGTGGCGATGAGAGTGGTGGCGGCGATGATCTGCAATTCGACGATATCAGAAGAGCCGAAACCCTGGCTCCGGACAAGTCGAAGTTCGTAACCTGGTTTTTGCTCCTGGTTGTTCTAATGACCTTTGGTGGAATGATCGGGGCTTACATCGTTCTCGCGACGAACGGTGCCGCCGAGTGGCGCCCATTCGCGCTTCCGATCCAGGTGTGGATCAGTACGGGATTGATACTTATCAGCAGCATCACGTATCACCTGGCGAAAAACGCTCTCTTCGCCGACCAATACGACCGGAGCAGAAAGCTTCTGATCGTAACAACGGGACTGGGCGCCGCTTTTATTTCTTCTCAGATCCTCGTATGGCTTGCCCTCGTCAATCGCGGATTTTATCTTCGCGGAAACCCCTACGCCGGATTTTTCTACATTCTCACGGCCGTCCACGCTGTTCACGTTGTGGGTGGCATTGTCGCGCTCGGAGCGATATTGCTGCGCTCCTGGAATGAGACAAGATTCGGCGACGAGATCATTTATCGGCGTAACCTGGCGCGCTCGGTCGGCTGGTATTGGCATTTTATGGGAGCGCTCTGGATCGTGCTATTGGCGCTGCTGGGCTTTTGGAAATAGTGCGATGGAGTTGCTGCAGATCTTTCCGCATCTGAATGCCGTTCTAAACGGCACGTCGTGCCTTTTTCTAGTGTGCGGCCTCTTCTTCATATTAAAAAAACGCGTCCACGCTCATCGCTTCTGCATGTTGTCGGCGAGCATCATTTCGGCCCTGTTTCTGGTTTCGTATTTAAGCCATCACGCGCTCAGAACCTATTATTTCGGGCTGGGCCCGACAAAGTTCTCAGGGCAAGGCCTCGCACGGCCCATCTATTTCACGATCCTTACATCTCACACGATCCTCGCGACGATTATTGGGCCGTTCGTCATAGCTACGCTCTATCGCGGACTGAAGGGTCGTTTCGATGATCACCGTCGATTGGCCCGGCTTGTTTATCCCGTTTGGCTTTACGTTTCGGTGACCGGCGTCATCGTTTATTTGATGCTGTATCAGATTTATTCTGTTCCGCGATAAAAATGTCGTGCAATTCCTTGTCATTTTCTTTTCGAGCATGCTAAACTCAAATCGTTGAAAAGTTGATCACCGAAGTCGCTCCGTTGTGGAGTGTCGCGGGGGACCCAAACGTTTCATTGTGCAATATGAAACAGGGGCGAAGAGTTTTGAAACTCGGGGATAATCTTTCGTTCCTAGCCCGTCAGCTAACCTCGTAGGTGTTGCAAAGAAGTTACTGCAAGTTTTAAGACTTTAAGTCGCGATTTTGTGTGTGCTTCGCGCTTCTGCTTTCTCAACACTCAAGCAGACATCCAGTCTTCTCAAAGAGAAAAACTCCGCATCGAAAGATGCGGAGTTTTTTTTATCGGTTGTAATTCTCAATCATCTCAGGGGAAGACTTTTACCGTTTTTACGGGCACTTTCTGTAAGGGATCGACTTCCATCTGATCCGGCCGCGCGGGTAGGTTGAATTCAAATGTTTCCACGCGTTTCGTGATGTTTATTTTTTCGATCTGCTTCTCCGTGCCGATCGTAAACTCAATATCGAGTGGCAGTCGGAACACGGCCGGTGTGATTGCATTCCCTTTTTGCGTCTGCGTCATGGTCAGGCGTAGTTTCTTCGCCGCCGGGTTCCACACCTGTGTGATGTCCAGCTTTGGATGACCGGCTTTGTAAATCCACTGATCAAAAAACCATTCGAGATCGCGGCCTGAGACTTCCTCCATCGCAGCCTTCAAATCGGTAGTTTCCACGCTTCCGAATTTGTGTCTGTTCAGATAGATATTCACGGCCTTCCAGAACGCAGAGTCGCCGACCTCTTCCCGGAGGGTGTGCAAGACGGCACCGCCCTTGTTGTAGATCGTCGCCGGCCGATCGAATAGCGAACCAACATCGTCGGCATTCTGATTGAAAAGTGCGTTTCGCTTATTGTTAACGGAATCGTCAAGAATAAATATCTCGGCATCGCTCCGGATCTTGTTCAAATAGTTCTGACGCCCATACATGTTTTCACGAAACGCGGCTTCCATGAATGTCGCAAACCCTTCGTTGAGCCAAAGCTCAGCCCAGTTCTTGCACGTCACCAGATTTCCAAACCAGGAGTGCGCCAGTTCGTGCGAAACTAAATCCTCAACACCCGCGGCAAACAGCGGATTGTTGACGGCAAAGATATCGGTATCGGCCATCGTAGTTGCCGTGACATTTTCCATCCCGCCGAATGTGAAGCCGGCAACTACAGTCTGGTCGTACTTATTGAACTGGAATGGGACATCCGTAAGAGCCGCGTAAATGCGCATCATCTCTTTCGTATTCCCGTACGCTTTTCGGGCTGTCGCCTCGCCCCCCGGATAGATATAAAAGCTGAGGGGCGTGTTGAGGTACTTGTCCGTAACCTTTGCGTATTTTCCGATAACGAACGAGACGAGGTATGTCGGTGTCGGAACATTCATTCGAAAATGGTGGGTTACCGTACCATCCGCATTCTTTACTTCTTCGAGCAACTCGCCGTTTCCGACGACCGTTTCACCGGCGTTCGCCGTTATGAATTCTTCGAAAGTTGCTTTGTCACTCGGAAAGTCGAATGACGGGAACCAGTGACGGGCCTCGTCGGCTTCTCCTTGGGTCCAGATCTGTTCCGAGTGAATTTCCTTTCCGTCCTCGACCTCTTTATCTACGAAATAAACGCCTTTTCTCGGAGTCGACGAATGCTTGAAACGCACAATAAGGGTATCGGTAGTGTCGTACGATTTATCTAACATGACCGTAACTCTTCCGCCCGCGGCGCGAAACTTCAAGGGCCTTCCCGCCGGTTCCAAAGTAACCGATGAGAATGTAATACCCACCGCGTCAAACTCGGCAACCGCGAAATTCTTTTTTAACGGCTTGAAGCGGATCGTCGTCTCGGCGATCACTTTCTTTGCGCGTCGGTCAAACCTCACACGCAGTATGTAATGTTCGGCGTCGTAAACCTGCGGCCGGTTAAAATCCCGCCGCGACGTTTGAGCCGCGGCGGAACCGAAAACGAGTAGAAGCAGCAGAACCGAAAGGCGGGTGAGGAAACGATTAGATCTCATAGAACTACTTTAGATGTTTAGCAAACCAATCCAGAACATTCTTGTACCAGAATTCCGAATTCTGCGGTTTTAAGATCCAGTGTCCCTCATCCGGAAAAATGATGAGCTTTGACTCGACATTCCTTAGCTGGAGCGTGGTGAAAAGTTGCAAGCTTTGATCGACCGGAACTCGAAAATCCAGCTCTCCGGCGGTGACGAGCGTCGGCGTGTTGAAATTATTTGCGAACTTGTTCGGCGACCAGCGTTGATAGAGAACTGGGTTTTCCCAAGGCAATCCTTTGAATTCCCATTTCGGGAACCATACCTCTTCGGTCGCGGTTGCCATGGATTCGAGATTGTACACTCCCGCGTGAGAAACAAACGCCTTGAACTTGAACCGCGGATCGTTATTGTGACCCAACAGCCAATCAACCATATAGCCGCCGTAGCTGGCGCCCGCGCCACCGATCCGGGATTTGTCGACGTAGGGTCGCTTGATCACCTCGGCGATGCCGTTCTTCAGATCCACGACCACCTTTCCGCCCCAGTCACCTGAGATATCGTTAACGAACTTCTGCCCGTATCCGGTTGAACCGCGCGGGTTGGGCATAAACACGACGTATCCGGCGTTCGCGAACATCTGCGGGTTCCAACGATAGCCCCAGCTATCATTAAATGCTCCTTGCGGGCCGCCGTGGATCAAGACAATAAGCGGATATTTTTTCGAAGCATCGAAGTTCGCCGGTTTGATAATAAAACCATGAATGTTGGTGTTGACCGCGCCTTTCCATTCCACGTCCTCGGCCTTTTGCAATCCGTATGGCCGATACGCTGCATCGTTAAAGCTTGTCAGGGGTTTAACGCCACCGCCATCCGAGTTGGCTCGCATCAATTCAGCGGGCGCTGCGATCGAGCTTGACGCAAAGACGAGAGCTCGTCCGTCGCGCGAAACGTTGAGACTGTTTGCGAAATAGCCTTCGAGCACCGGCTTCACGTGCGTCGCGGTCCGTAATCGAAAGTCAGGTTCGACCGGAACGCTGTAGATCGGCGAGCGTCCGCGAGTACCTGCCGCAAAATAGATCGTCTTACTGTCTTCGGTAACGACCATCTCGTCTACCTGTTGATCGAATCCACGAGTCAGTTCGACGATCTCGCCCGTCGACCGGTTATAGCGCATGATCCGCCAACGGTCCGCTTCAAATCCCTCGGTCGCCTGTGATCGATACAGGATGTACTTGCCGTCGGATGTATAAACCGGCGAAGCGTCATATCCTCTGTTCGCGGCCGTGATATTTTTCTGGTTTTTATCGAAAAGCGACGCAATGACAATGTCGCTGTTCGTCGAGACCGCTTCGACCTTGTCCGGATTCTTCAGAAATGCGATCTCTCGTGAATCGGGCGAGAAGGCATAATCCACACCCGACGAGGCACCGTAGGGCGGAGCATCGAAATCACCCGGCGTAAAATCGTTGGCGATACCTCCGCTGCTCGAGACGACAAAAACATGAGTGCGCTTACGGTCTCGCCACTCGTTCCAATGCTTGAAGAGAAGCCGGTCCGTTACCTTTGCCTGTACCTTGCTTGATTCGATCCGTGCGTCTTCCGCCTTGTTGCAATCGTCGGATGTACATTCCGGGTAAACATCGGAATTAAAAGCGATCCACTTTCCATCCGGCGACCATACCGGATTGCCGGCACCGGTTGAGATCCGAGTTATCTGTTTCCGTTCGTCCCCGTCCGGTTCCATCGTCCAGATCTGTCCTCCGGTCGTATACGCTATCCGCTTGCCATCCGGCGACCATCGCGGTGTGCTGCTGGATCTTTCGCCCGAAGTGACCTGCTTCAAGTTCGTTCCCTCGGCGCTTATCGTGTAGATCTGAGTCAGCGTGCGATTCTCAGTCTTGTTGACTGTGCCGACGGTAAACGCAACGGTCCGACCGTCCGGGGAAAGCTGAGGATCGCCGACACGCTTCGTGGCGACGAGGTTGTCGATCGTAAAGCCCGATTGGGCAAAGCCGGCGGCCGGCGAGAGGATGACGCAAAAGACAACTGCGGACACAATTCTGTACATAGATTTTACCTGCATATGATCTGTGGTTTTGACGAGCAAATCATTATCGCATATTACTTTGTAACACCGGAATGCATCCGATAATATGAAGAGATGAAACCGATCTGTCTGTTGCTGTTCTTCTCCTTCAACGCGATCTTTCTTCACGCCCAGGTCGCCACACCTACGCCGCAGCTCTACACGACAAAGACCATCGAAGATATGCGGCGAGTGCAGCAAGCAGCACTTGCGAGCGATTACGCATATCGTCAAACGGCCTATCTTGCGAATAACATCGGCCCGCGTCTTAGTGGTTCGCCACAGGCTGAGCGTGCTGTGCAGTATGTTGCGGATGAACTGAGAAAGATGGACCTCGAAGTCCGTCTTCAAAAACTCTCGGTACCGCATTGGGTGAGGGGAGACGAAAAGGCCGAGCTTGTCGAATTTCCGGGAATGGCTGCTGCCACGACGCAGAAAATTGTTGTTGCGGCCCTCGGCGGAAGCATCGCGACGCCCACGGATGGAATGTTCGGTGAGATAGTGGTCGTCAACAGCTTCAACGAATTGAATGCTCTCGGACGAGATCGTGTCGAGGGGAAGATCGTATTATTCAACAACAAATTTGACCGCGAAATGGCGGCGAGCGGGTTTGGCGGAAACGCCTACGGGCAGGCTGTCAGGTACCGTGGCGGCGGAGCGATCGCGGCCGGCCGGCTTGGTGCAATTGCGGTTCTTGTTCGTTCGGCCGGCGGTTCACAAAACCGTCTCGTTCACACCGGTGCGATGAGATATGATCCGGACGTAAAACAGATACCGGCCGCTGCCGTTTCGTTCGAAGATGCGGAGACGATCGCTTATCTCGCAAAGATGGGGAAGGTGCGAATTCGTCTGCTGCTTACACCGCAGACGCTGCCGAATGCGACAAGCTACAACGTAATCGCAGATCTCAAGGGAAGCGAGTTGCCCGACGAAGTCGTGATCGTCGCCGGGCATTTGGACTCATGGGATCTCGGGACAGGTGCACTTGACGATGCGTGCGGCGTTGCCATGTCGATGCAGGTTCCATATCTGTTAAATCAGCTAAAGCTCAGGCCAAAGCGGACGATAAGAGTGATCGCCTACATGAACGAGGAGAACGGTTTGGTCGGCGGCAGAACGTACGCTGAAGAACAGTCCGCCAAGTTCGCAAAACATTTTGCCGCCATCGAAAGTGATCTCGGCGCGTCTCACCCGGTCGGATTTCTTTTTACGGGTAAGGCCGAGGCCATTCCATATTTCGCGCCGATCTCGAACATCTTGCGGAAACAAGGCGCGGGGATCTCGCAGCTTCAGCCCGGCGGTGTAGGTGCCGATATCGGGCCGCTGACACAAGGCGGCGTTCCGTCATTCGCCCCTTACTTCGATACGCGGACCTATTTTAGCTATCACCACACCGAAGCTGATACGTTCGACAAGATCGATCCGAAAGAGCTTGCCGAAGGGGGCTCGGTGATGGCGGTCCTTGCGTTTGGTCTGGCGAATCTCGAACAGCCGATACCGCGCTAGTTTGATGGCGCCGACTGAAATTGATAGAGTGAGCCTATTATGAACAGACCGCCGCCGTACTTTCCGCAAAATCAGCTTTCGCCGCCCAGCGACAAGCGCTATCGCAGATTTAAGGTTTTTGTCGGACTCGCGATCGGGGTACTGATCTTACTCGTGGCGGGGTTGGGATATGGTATTTATCGCTTGATCAGTAGTTGGATGTAATACTGGCTTTCAGTTTGGAAACAAAAAAAAGGAGCGTTCTATCGAGAACCGCTCCTTTTTCATCTCTAAAACTGAATAGTTCTATCGATTATTCAAAGTCTCCACTTTTGACGCGCTTGCCTTTGCACGGGCGGCATCAAGTGCGAGTTGTCGGGCCTGTGGCAGCAATTCAATCGCTTTCTTGAGCTGATTGTCATATTCATTCGAAACCTGGAGCGACGCCGTCGTGCCGTACGCGGCAGTGACGAGTTCAGATCTCAAACCACGTTCCACAAACTCACGCTCACGGTCGATCTGTGCCGGTGAATATTTATACTTTTCGACGGCGAACGACTTGAATGCCTGATAAAGGCCTTCGGAAACCGGGAAATCCGTACTTCTAATGTCATGGTCGAACACGATCGGGCGATCGACCCGGTTAGTTTCGTAGCCCTTGATCCGACCGGCTGCCAGCTCAAGCGCGAACGCGAATACAGGATTAAATAGCTTCTGCTGAAAGCGAGCCTTCTCGATAGTGATCGTGTCGGCCTTGAGCTCGACGTCCGGGGTAATTCCGCCGCCGCTGTAGACTGTCCGACCGGCATCAGTTTTACTTTCGGGGCCGCGGGCAGTCCTCGCTTCGTCACCATCGCCCTTAACGCCGCCGTTGGTGTAATAGTCGTAAAGCTCACCGTTCGAGTAATCGCGCTGGATCAGGCGACCGGCGGGCGTCTCATACTTTGCGATCGTCAAGAGAAGCATGGAACCGTAACCAAGAACGAACGGATTTTGAACCAACCCTTTTCCAAAGGTATTTTCACCGACGATCAGGGCCCGATCATGGTCCTGCAGGGCTCCGGCAAGAATCTCTGATGCCGACGCCGAGTTACGATTGACCAGCACAACCAGGGGAATCCGTTCAGGGTTCGAATTATCAGCCCTGAACGATTGTTCCGTCGCACCGTCGTACCGCCCCTTCTGCGTGAAAACTACCTGTCCGCTGTCCAGAAATGTGCTCGCGACGCGGTAGGCTTCGCGAACCAAACCCCCACCATTGTTCTTAAGATCGAGAACAAGCTGCTTCATTCCGCGCGACTTCAGCGTTTTCATCGCCTGTGCGAATTCGGCATACGTGGTTTGGTTAAAGCCGCCGGACATCGCGATGTAACCCGTTCCGGGACGGATCATATACGCCTCGCTGATGGACGGTTGTGATACCGCGTCGCGGACTATATCGACGGTCTCGCGCTGACCCGTGGCATTGCGTTCGACCACCAGCCTCGCCTGTGTTCCGCGCGGGCCTCGAAGGAAGTTCCGTACATCGGAAAATGACTTTCCAAGCACCGGGGTTCCGTTGACCTCAACTATCTTGTCGCCATACCTTAGGCCGGCACGATGGGCGGGAGCGTTGTCGAAAGTTGCTTTGATATAAGTCGCGACAACGTTTCCTTTCTCGTCGCTGAGATCTCCGATCGTCGCTCCGATGCCGTAGTAGCGCGAACTTTGGTCAGTTCGAAATTGTTCAAACTCTTTCGCGTCGAAATAGTTCGAGTGCGGATCGAGCGTGTGAAGCATGCCGTCAATCGATGCCTTGAACACATCGTTATAGTTCATGTTCTTACCAACGACGTGGTTGCTCTCGATCAGCGACAACGCTTCGGCGACATCCTGCTCAATCTTTTCTATCGTAACTGGTTTCGCGGATTTGGATGCGGAGAGCGCGGGCTTGGAAACCGATTTGGCGACATTCGTCCCCTGCTGAGAGAACGCGTTTGAAATAATGATTAGGGATACGACGAAAGTGCTGAGAAAATACGAAAGCTTTGTTTTCACTAGGAATCTCCTGGTACTTGTAATGCCCCTTCGAACGGTCTCGAAAATAATAACATCCATTTGAGGAAAACTCGATGGAAATAGTTGCTTGTCTGTTCGTAAATCATTGAGCCGCAGCGATTGCCACCGCTTTCGCGATAATGCGAACTACGTTACACTTTGACAACCTTTCCCGATCATTCTCCGGAGGAAATATTTAATGTCGATCCGTTTTATAATGGCCTTAACGGCTATTGTCTTGCTCGCCGGCGGGGCCTTTGCCCAGACGAAACTGCTTCGTTTTCCGGACGTCTACGGCGATCGTATCGTGTTCACATACGGCGGCGATCTATGGACCGCTGGGACGGGCGGTGGCGCGGCCACTCGCCTTACGGCGCATCCCGGAGTAGAAACGTACGCGAAATTTTCATCCGACGGGCGCTGGATCGCTTTCACAGGACAATATGACGGAGACGAACAGGTTTACGTCATGCCGGCAAACGGCGGCGAGCCCAAGCAGCTGACGTTTTATCCATCTCGTGGGCCGCTTGCTCCGCGTTGGGGATTTGATAATCAGGTTTTGGGATGGACAGGCGACGGCCGCGTCCTCTACCGCGGGGCACGCGACGCGTGGTCACTGCCCATCGCGCGTCTATATTCGGTATCACCCGAGGGCGGCTCGTCGGAAGCTTTGCCCATGCCTGAGGCTGGTTCGGGAGCCTTCTCTCCAGACGGCACGAAGATGGTCTACTCGCCCAGGTTTCGAGATTTCCGTCCGGAAAAACGCTACCGCGGTGGACAGGCAAATAAGCTCTACATCTACGATCTGCGAACAAACGACGCTCAACTGATCTCCGACTCTCCTTTTGCCAGTCGCGATGCCATGTGGATCGGTGACACCATCTTTTACAACACCGACAAGGACGGAAAGTTCAATCTCTGGGCATATGATCCCAGCTCAAAAAAGACGACGCAGATTACAAAAAATCGTGATTGGGACATTCGCTGGCCGTCGTCGGACGAAAAGTCCCGGATAGTTTATGAACGCAACGGCGAGCTCGAGATCCTAGACGTCAATTCGAGAAAAGCGTCGAAGATTTCGGTTACCGTCCCGGATGACGGGATCAATAAGCGTCCGCGGCAGACGTCGGTGGCCAATCGCGTTTCCTGGTTCGGACTTAGTCCAAAAGGTGAGCGAGCGGTGTTCAGCGCCCGCGGCGACATATTTACCGTTCCGATCGAAAAGGGCGGGGCGCGAAACCTGACACGGACTTCCGGTGCACATGACCGGTTTCCGACATGGTCGCCCGACGGGCGTTGGATCGCTTT
>JBDTWZ010000064.1:0-16138 GCA_040006435.1 Acidobacteriota bacterium | reverse complement strand
TCTCAATTCTCAATTCTCATCTCACGCTCCGGTTCGTTCGAACTTCGCCTCGGCGACCTCACCGTTCATCTTTCCATACTTGATCGTTAGCCGCGGGTAACCGCGCGGTTCATGTTCGATCTCTTTTAGCCCGAGTTTCCTTTCAGCTTTCGTGATCGCGTCGTCCGTACCTTCGATCTCCATATAAAGTCCGAACGGGAGCTCATCAAGTACAACTTCGACGTCACCGAGGCGCCAGTATTTTCGACGCTTTTCATAGACCGCGGTCAGCCGGTAGCCAAGATGCTCGATGATCTTTTCCGCCGCATCGACGTCCGCGACATTCGTTTCGAATTCGATCTTTTTCTTTGCACCGTTTTCCGTCTTAACTTTTTCTTTGTAGGTAAGCAGAGTGAAGTCGCCGATCTTCCGGAGCCGTAAGGTCGCTCCGCGTTCGTCCATCTCACCGCCGCGATGCTGATAGTTAACCTCAAACACTTCCTTATCGAAGATCGCCCCAAGTTCGACGAGCTTTTGCGTAATCTCGTCGACGCGTTTTGCGCCTAAGTGGTATTTTTTTTCGGTTTCGATTGCCATCGCTCGGGGACGTCGAGGACCGGGTCCTGTCGACTTTATAGTAGGGAATTGTGTAATTACTGACAACCTTAGGTTTTTCGCGCGATTTTGTCCTTTAGCGGCGGTGGAACATAATTAGTTTCGCATCCTTATTTCCTGCGGAGTCCCATACCGGCTTCTGCTTATCTACGACGAAACATGAAACGCGGCCGAGCATCTGGAATTCTTTTGCATCCGACATCGCTGCCGGGCGAGTTCGGCATCGGCGATCTTGGAAAGCACGCTTTTGAATTCGTCGATTTTCTTGTCCGAACGAAACAAACCTACTGGCAGATCCTTCCGCTAGGCCCGACGGGATATGGCGATTCGCCTTACCAGTGTTTCTCAGCGTTCGCCGGCAACACGCTTTTGATCTCACCCGAGGGGCTTGTCGAGGACGGCTTTCTCGATGTCGAGGTTCTCCGGGACAGGCCTTTCTTTCCTCCAGAAAAAGTGGAATATGGTCCCGTCTACGAATGGAAAAATCGCATTCTGCCGATCGCGTTCGAAGGGCTCGATAGTGATACCGGCAGCGATCTTCGTGAAAAGTTTGAACGATTTATTCAAGAGAATGAAAATTGGCTTGAAGACTACGCGTTGTACCGCGCGATCAAGGCATCGCAAGAACAGAGGCCATGGTATGAGTGGGACACGCCGCTTAAGCTTCGCGACGCTCGAGCCCTCGCCGGAATCTCGGAAAAACTCGGTTCAGAAATTCTTGCGGAGAAGTTCTATCAGTTCATATTTTTCCGCCAGTGGCGGCGGGTCAGGGAATACGCCAATCAAAATGGTGTGCTCGTCGTTGGCGATGTGCCGATCTTCGTCGCTTTGGATTCGGCTGACGTGTGGTGCGATCAGCGGCTGTTCAAGCTCAACGAGGATGGATCGCCCAAGTTCGTCGCCGGCGTTCCGCCCGATTATTTTTCGGCGACCGGACAGCTTTGGGGAAATCCGATCTATGATTGGGAGGCGATGCGGGACGACGGATTTCGCTGGTGGATCGATCGGGTGATCACAACTCTAAAATGCGTCGACGTTGTCCGCATTGATCATTTCCGGGGCTTTGCCGCCGCCTGGGAAGTGCCGGGAGGCGACGCTACGGCCGAGAAAGGCTGCTGGGTTGACGTTCCGGGCAAGGAACTCTTCACCGCGCTCAAGAATGAGCTTGGGAACCTCCCGTTCTGGGCCGAGGACCTCGGTGTGATAACACCCGATGTTACGGATCTTCGTGACGAGTTTGGACTCCCCGGAATGCGAATTCTGCAGTACGCCTTCGGCGGGGACGCCCGGAACCACGATCTTCCGCATAACCATATAAACCGCTGCGTCGCGTACACCGGCACCCACGACAACGATACGGCAGTGGGATGGTGGAACTCGCAAGCCGGTGCCGGATCGACGCGAGACGAGAGCAATATCGGACACGAACGCGAGTTCTGCATGCAATATCTTGATACCGATGGCAGCGAGATCCACTGGGATCTTATCCGCGCCGTATGGGCGTCGGTCGCCGACACCGCGATTGCACCGCTCCAGGACTTGCTCGGGTTAGGTTCAGGGGCCCGAATGAACCTCCCGGCTTCGACTTCAGGAAACTGGCAGTGGAGATTCAGGGACGGAGATCTCACCGCTGATATCGCCGAGCGATTGAAAGAACTCACGGAAATCTACGGTCGATGACGGCGGAGTTATATCGATCTTGACGGCCCCTGGCATGCGAAGCCGCAAGTGGACAACGAAATGCTGGCACAGTTTCGGATGCGTCTCGGGGCCGCTAGAACCGACATCTCCACATAAACAGGCTTCGCCCAATCGGGCGAAGCCTTTTTCTTACTACCTACGGCGAGAGTTGTGGGAGAGCTTGGCGCCGACGGATTAGGGTCGGCGCCAAATTCCTCAGCGAACGAACGCATTCGCGACCGGTCTGTCGCCATTCGCACCGAACGGGACGATCTGTGTTCCGGCCGTCGAGCGGTCGATGAACCATGTTGCCGTCGATGGACGGAAGATCGTTCGGTCGAACTTGCCATCGCCGTCGTAGTCGCCGGGAGCGGGAATGTCCGTGCTTAACCCGAACGGTACTGCATAGTAACTGAAATCTTCCGATCTCAGCACGAACCATTCACCCGACGAAGGCCGCCAGACCGCGATGTCCGCTTTGCCGTCGCCTGTGTAGTCGCCCTGCACGGTCTTGTCGGTTGAGTTGCCGAATCCGATCGCGACTACTCCGGACGACGACCGGCTTATCCACCACTGTCCGACGCTCGGCCGGTAGATCGCGATGTCGGATACGAAGTCGCCGTCATAGTCGCCGGCGACAGGCATGTCGCCGCTTATTCCAAATCTCTGGATCGTCGTCCCGCCGCCAGACCTGGCGATGAACCACGTTCCCGACGAAGGTCGGAACACAGCGGTGTCCGCTTTGCCGTCACCGTCAAAATCCGCAGGAGCCGGAATGTCGCCGAGAATTCCAAACGGTACCGAGTAGAAGCTGTTGTCTTCACTGCGGAGGACGAACCATTCTCCGGTCGAAGGACGCCATACGGCGATGTCTGCTTTTCCGTCCGCCGTATAATCGGCTGGAACGATCTGATCGGTTGGCGATCCGAACTGAAACGCAGCGTTGCTTCCGTCGCTACTCTTTACATACCACCACTGAGCGCTGCTCGGGCGAAATATTGAGATGTCCGCCTTGCCGTCTCCGTCAAAGTCGAAAGGCGTCGGTGAAAATGTTCGCTCGAATGCTCCTATGTCTGCGCCGTTGCCGCCGGGTGCATTGGGGATCAGCAAATTATCGTAAGGACGTGCCTTGCCTCGCTGATCCGTCACCAGGCTCGGGCTATTTCCTTTATCTATCGCCGGACTTCGCGTCAGAACGGCTCGCGTAAGTGTTAGGCCGCCGTTGTTGCGCAAGGCTCCGACGCGCGGGTCGATCGGGGCGAGCGTGGTACCGAGCTGATTCGTCGTCACGCCCAGGCCCTCGCTACCGTCCGCATTCCCGACAAGATTGAAGTTGCCGTTAAAGGCCTGGCCGAGGCTTGCTCGTCCAAGTAGATCATTGCCGTCAGGTGCGGTGTTCAATGCGATCAAATTATTGTTTAGTGTCGCGACGAAAGTATTGTAAACGCCGCCGCCTTTACCAGCGGTGTTGGCGGTGATCGTATTGTTTGTGATCGTCGCCGTTGCGGTGTTGTATAGCCCGCCGCCGTTTCCTGCGGCAGTGTTGCCGTCCAACGTGCTGTTTGCGGAATTCACCGTTCCGCTTGTTCCGTTATAGATGCCGCCGCCATTGCCTCCGCTTCCGCCGCCTTGCGCAGCGTTCGCGTTGATCGTGCTCGTCGTTATATTCAGCGTGCCGCTGTCAAAGATAAAGATACCGCCGCCGTTGACCGCGATGTTGCTGCGCACGGTCGAGTTTATGAGCGTCAGCGTTCCGCTGTTCGCCATATAAACACCACCGCCATTTCCTGAAGAACTGCTATCGCTGACCGTACTTCCGTTTAGCGTAAGCGTGGCACTGTTGCCCATAAAAATTCCGCCGCCTAACGTGCTGCTGAAGCCATTGCTTATCGTCACGTTATTGATGGTGACGACCGCACTATTTACCAGCGTGAATATGCGAAAGCTGTCATTACCCCTCACGGTAAATCTCTGCGATTGCGCGTTGTTGAGAGTTATAGGAGCGAGCGGCAGGTCCGGAAGCGGGCTCAGCAAATTGATTGTGAATCTGTTGTCCGCAAGATCGTATCCAGGGTCAGTCGTCGGGACGCTGAAAGTCACCACATTCGCTTCAGCGTTTATGGTCGCGTCGATGATCGCCTGACGAAGGCTGCCAACTCCGGCATCGGCGGTCGTAGTGACCGTAAGGGCCGCGGCCTGAACGCCGACAGCGCCGGCAAGAAGGCACACTCCGACGAGAGTGTTCGTAAAAATCCAATTAATTTTTTTCATTTGATGTCCTATAGCGATTTGCAGGACGGTGAAGGCCACCGAAGAGAGCTAGACTGTCCATTCGATGGCATTCGGACAGGATGTACGAAGCACAATAGACACGAAGCACTTAAACCGAGTGCAATCGCCATACCCAGTAAACACAGACTTCTGTGTAACAGGCTTTCGCTTAGCAGATCGTCATAGAATGTTTATGTTCGAAGTTCAAATCGACAAACAGGTGTTTGTTTTTGCCGGACAGATGTGACCTGAATACATACACGGATGTGCTGCTTAGCCGGGACTAAGAGGTATGCCGCTTCGATGCGTCGTCTTTAAAACCAGAAGAGACTGCCTTTTGAGACAGCCTCTCGATCTAAGATCTTTCACCCGGCGCCGAAGCTCTCACCAAAGAGGCGAGTTAGATCACCGGACAAACGCATTCGCGATAGGCCGGTCGCCTGTTGCACCGAATTGCACGATCTGTGTTCCGGCTGTCGTGCGGCCGATGAACCAGGTCGCATTCGATGGACGGAACACTGCCGCGTCGAACTTGCCGTCGCCGTCGTAGTCGCCGGGTGCGGGTGTGTCAGTGCTCACTCCAAAAGGGAATCCATAGAACGAGAAGTCTTCGCTGCGGACGATAAACCATTGGCCGGTCGATGGCCGCCAGATCGCAACGTCCGTTTTGCCATCGCCGGTGTAATCTCCATGCACCGCCTTGTCGCCGGAATTTCCGAACTGCATGGCCATGCCCCCTGCAGCGCTTCGCTGTATCCACCATTCGCGGGGGCCTGGTCGAAATATACCGACATCCGCTTTTCCATCGCCGTCGTAATCGGCGACGACCGGAGCATCTCCCGAGATGCCAAACTGAAAGATCCGTGTCGGTGCTCCGGAAGATTGTGAGATGAACCAGTTTGAGTTCGATGGCCGGTACACGGCGAAGTCTGCTTTTCCATCGGCATCGTAATCAGCCGGAGCGGGAACATCGCCGTTCGTTCCGAACGGAAGAGCAAAGAACGAAAAGTCTTCGGATCGAAGCACGTACCACTCGCCTGACGATGGTCGGAAGAACGCGATATCGGCTTTTCCATCACCCGTGTAATCCGCCGGCACGATCTGGTCACTCGCGGCCCCGAACTGGAGAGCGAAAGTTACACCAGTAGAGCTGCGATTGATCCACCATTCGCCAGCGGCCACCGGACGGAAAATGCCGATGTCGGTCTTGCCATCGCCGTCGAAGTCGAAGGGTGTGAGTGATGGAATAACATCATTAATTTGTTGTTCATACGCCCCGATGTCTGAGCCATTTCCGTCAGGTGCATTCGGAATAGAATCGAAATCGACCGGACGCAGAAATCCCCTTTGATCGTTCAACAAAGGAGGGTTGACATAGGCCCCCTTATCAATCGCAGGACTGCCTTGGCGTAACGCAAGTGTCGGGATGGGACCGCCGTTGTCTCTTAAAGGACCCAGCAGCGGATCAACGCCGAAAATGTTTCCCGTCGTGATTGGACCTGTAATTGTGGCGCCCGTCGTATCCTCGATCAAATTATAACCGTACGAATCCACAAACCCGAGCCAGTCATTGGAAGTTCCAGTCGTTGCCGTGTTATTGGCAATGATCGAGTTCCGTGTGTAGAAGAACTCGAGGTTTTCGACGCCGCCGCCGTTACCTGCGCGATTATTAACAATAGTGACATTTGTGATTATGGTCGGTATCGTAGGTGAGTTTCCAACATTAGCTATCCCACCTCCGTTCGACATCGAATTGTTGCCGATGATCGTAACATTATAAAATAAAAGATTACTGCCGTTAAAAACACCTCCGCCCTTTCCGGAAGCAGAGTTTTGGATTATCAACGAACCATTTATAAGCAACGAGGGGTTCGTATTAAGTCCTTCACCATCATTGAAAATTCCGCCGCCTATACCGGTTGTCGTATTACCGGAAATTATAGAGCTCCTGATATCGAGGGTCGATCCGGACTGACGATTGTAAATTGCTCCACCGCCCTCGGAATTGATAGCAGTATTGTTTGAGATCGTTGAACCCGCAATTGTAAGTCTCCCGTATGACTTGATTCCGCCGCCGCCGAAAAACTCCGCCCGATTATTAGTGATGCTCGAATTGGTAATACTAATTGATCCGTTTGTTCCTGAAATGCCGCCTCCGCCTTGCCGCCCAACGTTGCCGCTAATTATCGAGCCGTTAAGTGTCACATTACCGCCGTCATTGTCAATTCCGCCGCCATCTCCCAATGTGAAGTTATCGCTTACAGTTGAAGATGCGAGATTTAAAGTGCCACCAATGTTCTGGATGCCACAACCCTCGATATTGCCGCTAACTGTCGAATTAATGAGCGTGACTGTAGACCCGTACATAAAAATTCCGCCACCCCCTAAGGGACCACGGTTATTCGAAACGACTGAATTAGTCATCGTTAAAGTCGCGTTGGCTATAAAAAAACCACCCCCTTGTCCACCATTCACGCGATTGTCGGTTATTACCACATTATTCAAGTTCACAACGGAAAAATTAAAAAACTTGATGCCGCCGCCATAGGAATCATTGCCTACGCCGTTACCACCGGTAATTTTTAGACCATTAATATTTGCTGCCGCGCTTTCACCGACAAATAGAACTCGGCTCTGATTATTTCCGCTAATTGTTAGAAGGCTTGGTCCGGGTCCGTTAATCGTCAAATTTGTCCCTGCACCGATAGTAAGCTCGCTTCCGCCTAGTGTAATTACTTGAACAGCGTTGAACACGGCAGGATCAAAGTTAACAATGTCGTCCGTAGCTGCGGAATTCGCTGCGACAATTGCTTCGCGAAGGCTACAATCCGAATTACAAACGCCATCGTTGGTGTCGGTGGTTTTTGTAACGATGAAGGTTGAAGCACTAGCTTCCAAGCATAAAAATAGGCAGCAAAGAATAACAAGACTCAATCGTATGATTGTCATATATCCCCCATACCTCGAGTAATACTAGACTTGTCTACTTTACAAACAATATACCGGGTCGTATCCAAATACTATGATTGTTGCGCGCAATAAAAGGCTTCCGGCCAATCAAGACAAGCCTCTTCGGCGCGTTTAAAGTTACGCGTTTACGCGTGAGAAAGCCTAAGGGCTGGATCCGCAACTCTCTGAACTTACGGCGAGGCCAGTATTGACTGCGGCTCTTTTTCATTGTGCGAGGCACTTGTCACGCGGCAATCTTTGCCGACGTCCGATGCGAATACGTGCGGCGGCGGCGGCGACCATCCCGCACCGAACGAACATTCGCGGATCTCGGCGGTGGCTTCGACGTGCTCGTCGATGGCGGTCCTGGTTGATAAAAAAATCGCCTTAAAGGCGTCGGTCGCCGACACCGCGATTGCACCGCTCCAGGACTTGCTCGGGTTAGGTTCAGGGGCCCGAATGAACCTCCCGGCTTCGACTTCAGGAAACTGGCAGTGGAGATTCAGGGACGGAGATCTCACCGCTGATATCGCCGAGCGATTGAAAGAACTCACGGAAATCTACGGTCGATGACGGCGGAGTTATATCGATCTTGACGGCCCCTGGCATGCGAAGCCGCAAGTGGACAACGAAATGCTGGCACAGTTTCGGATGCGTCTTAGATCACACTGCCGGCGGCGGCGTGCTGATAAGGGAGTTCGGCTGAGTTTGTGAGTTGAACGTCCGGCAAGCCAGGAAGCCTCGGATGATGAAGAACAGTGCGAAAGCGTGAAATGCGGCGCCGAACAATTCGCCGAGAAGCAGCAGCAACAACCCATCGAGAAGATAAATAACGATGCCGATAACGAAGGCGACCGAGAACCGCTTGTTCGCGTAATAACCGATAAATGCGAAGAGTGCGACGAGGAAAAAGTTGAAAACGATAGCGACGATCTTCAGGGCGTCGGGTGCTCCGTTGTCGATCGCGACATCGACGAGTGCAGCCGCAAGCTGCGTAAAACCAAGACCGGCGAGAAACGACAAACTCGACCCGCTCATGTAAGCGATCGAGTTGATCGCGGAGAGCCCGGCGATCCAATAGAACCAGGACGCACCGCTCTTCGCGGTCGCTGTAAGCTGTTCCTGCTCAACTTCCGAGCGGCGGTCCGCGCTGCTCGTGTCCTCATTATCCAGTCCGAGTAGACTGCTCATTCTTTCGACTCCCACTATCCTGGCAGTTTGAGCTTGGGAAAGTTGTGGTGTCCACCCGCGCTCGACCGCAGTCGGCCCTGACTACCACGTCCGAAACGCGGCCACCCATCCCTAAAGGACGAGAGCAATTTCTAATCGTCATCCTCGTCTTCGGCGACCGCGAGGAGCGATGCGCTTGTTACGCGGTCGTCGTCGCCGGTTTTGATGAGCGTGACGCCCTGGGCGCTGCGGCCGGTTTCGCGGATCTTGTCCACGCCGAGGCGAATCAACTTTGCCTGCTGCGTAATTATCATGATCTCGCTATCCTCTTCGATCGGGAACGACGCGACAACCTTTCCGGTTTTCGCCGTCGTCTTCATGTTGATGACGCCTTTGCCGCCGCGTTTCGTCAGGCGATAGCTCGAGACAATCGTCTGCTTGCCAAAGCCGTTCTCTGAGATCGAAAGTATTTTTTCCGTCCCCTCTTGTGAAACGGCGCAGACGGAAACCACCTCATCTCCTTTGCGAAGATTCACACCGCGAACGCCGCGAGCCGCACGTCCCATTGGGCGGACGCCGGACTCATTAAACCTAACTGCCATGCCGTCGTGCGTCGCGATAAATATCTGGCATTTGCCGTCCGTACGGATCACGTCAAGGAGCTCGTCACCATCGTCGATGTTGATCGCGTTGATACCGTTGACGCGGATGTTCTGAAAGTCGGCCAAGGCCGATTTCTTGATCACACCGTGTTTCGTGACGAAAGTCAGATAAATCTCTTCCTCGAAATCACGAACCGGCATAACCGCGACAAGCTTTCTTTCGCTCGAAAGCTGAACGAGGTTTACGACCGCTTTTCCGCGTGCGGCGGCTGCGGCTTCCGGGATCTCGTGGACCTTCATCTTGTACACCTGGCCGTCGTCGGTGAAGATCATCAGATACGCATGCGTCGACGCGATGAACAAGTGCTCGACAAAATCTTCGTTCTTCGCCGTTGCACCGAGCCGACCTTTGCCGCCGCGGCCCTGACGCGAATAGGTCGAGACAGGCGTGCGTTTGATGTAGCCCGCCTTTGTGACCGTGATCGCGACATCCTCGTCCTTGATAAGGTCCTCGATATTAAACTCGGCTCCGGCATCGACGATCACCGTCCGGCGCTCGTCGCCAAAGTTCTTTTTGATCTCCTCAAGCTCCTCAACAATCACCTGACGCAAAACGCTTTCGTTCTGCAGGATGTTTTCAAGCTCAGCGATATGTTTGATGAGAGCTGCGTACTCGTCAAGTATCTTCTGCCGCTCAAGTGCCGAGAGCCGGCGAAGCTGCAAATCGAGGATCGCCTGTGCCTGGATGTCCGAAAACGCAAGACTCGAGATGACCTTCCGAAGATCTTTGACGAAGGCGTCCGTAGATTTGTCTCCGGTGATGCCGCGCCATTTCTTGATCTCGGCGATCGCATCGAACTTTGCGGTCAGCCACGATTTTGCCTCGTCGACCGAACGCGAGTTGCGGATCAGCGGAATAATATAATCGAGTGCGTCGATCGCCTTATTGAGGCCTTCTAAAATGTGAGCCCGGGCCTGCGCTTTTCGCATCTCGAACTCGGTCCGGCGCCTGACGACTTCGCGGCGGAACTCGAAGAAATACTCGAGCATTTCCTTCAAGGTCAGCAGGCGAGGCTGTCCGTCGACGATCGCGATGTTGATGATGCCGAATGACGACTGCAGCTGGGTCAGTTTGTAGAGTTTGTTGAGAACGACTTGTGGAACGGCGTCGCGCTTGAGCTCGACGACGATCCGCATTCCCTCGCGACTCGATTCGTCACGAAGCTCGGAAATTCCGTCGAGACGCTTTTCGTGTACGAGCTCGGCGATCTTTTCGATCAGTCGAGCCTTATTCACCTGGTAGGGGATTTCGGTGATGACTACCGCGTCGCGTTCGCGGTCAGCCCGCCCGATGCGGTCGATCGCTGCCTTGGCTCGCATCTGAATGATGCCGCGGCCCTCGCGATACGCCCGGTGGATCTCTTCGCGGCCGTAGATAAATCCGGCGGTCGGGAAGTCAGGTCCGGGAACGATCTTGATCAGCTCGTCGACCGATATCTCCGGTTTCTTTATGAGAGCGATGACCGCATTTATTATCTCGGTCAGATTGTGAGGCGGTATCTTTGTCGCCATTCCGACCGCGATCCCTTCAGAACCGTTTACAAGAAGGTTCGGAAAACGGGCAGGCATGACCTTAGGCTCGGATAGTGAATCGTCGTAGTTCGCCTGGAAATCGACGGTTTCCTTTTCTATGTCCGCCAGTATTTCATTCGCCAGCTTTTCCAGCCGAACCTCGGTATAACGCATCGCCGCCGGATTGTCGCCGTCGATCGAGCCGAAATTCCCCTGACCGTCTACCAACGGATACCGCAGCGAAAAATCCTGGGCGAGTCGGACGACCGTATCGTAGACCGCTGTATCGCCATGGGGGTGATATTTACCGATCGTGTCGCCGACGACACGGGCCGATTTCTTATACGGTTTGTTGTAAGTATTGCCAAGCTCGTGCATCGCCCACAGTACGCGTCGATGCACCGGCTTAAGTCCGTCGCGAACATCCGGTAATGCGCGCCCGATGATGACGGACATGGCGTAATCGAGATACGACCGCCGCATCTCGTCTTCGATGTTGACCTGATTACGTTCTAAAAGTGAATCCATTTGAAATCGTGTTTCTTCTTAAACTCGTACACTTTACGCCGGAGCGTTGCTACAGGCAGGTTCTAAAAAAAATCTTGAGAAAAAGCTCCGTTTGATGTTATCCTTTATTTTACAGGCGGAAGGCCTGTTTAGCAACCTCCTAACCCGCCACCAGGGCCCGCTAAATTCTTCAAAACACAATCTTTTCTTAAGACGAACTCTCCGTCGGTCAACGTTCGCCCCAAGCAGAAAATGTCAACTATAGTCACAGATCAGGACAATCGCCGAATTCAGAGATATCCGCTTGCGTTGCCTGCCCGCGTCGAGGTAAAAGTCGACAGCAAATTGGCTTGGAATGAGATCACCCGACTTGAAGACATCTCAGCTTTCGGCGCCGGATTCAAGCTTAAGCGACCGGTCAAGAGGGGCAGGCTGGTAATGATGAGCGTTCCGATGCCTCGCCAGCTTCGCTGCTACGATTACCTTGAGCCGCAGTATCGGATCTGGGGACTTGTCCGACGGTGCATACCCCTCGGCAGCGGCAACGTCGCGGAGGCCTATGCGATCGGAGTCGCGTTTGTCGGAAAAAACCCGCCCGGAGCATATCTCGACAATCCATCGAAGCTTTACGATCTCGCCAGCCGAGAGGACGGTGGTCTTTGGCAGTTGGTCGAAGCTCAGACGGTTCCGGATGAAAGCGATCTGCCGGGTAATTTGCGCCGGCACACACGCTTTGCGATTCCCGAATCACTACTGCTCGAAATGCTGGACGAGAATGGTGACGTCGCAGGCAGCGAGATCAGCGTAACCGAGAATATTAGTCTCGGCGGCGCCGCGGTTTTTACGTCTTTCAATGTCGAGCCGGGAGCTTTCATCCGCGTGAAGAGCGACCGTCATGACCTAAGTATCATTTCGATTGTCCGTGGAAAGCACGTCGGCGACGACGGCATTATCCGCCTGCACGTGGAATTCGTCGACCACATGTTTCCGCTGGAGGGAATCGAATAATTCAGTTGTTTTTCTCCTTCATAAATTAATAAGGCTATCGATAATAATTCTATCGGGGAGAGGATTTTGGTGTCAGTCCTCACTGAGGCGCCGAAAAAAGGCAGACCTTATGTCTATGTCGTTGCATGCCGTGGTAAAAGGAAGAGATGAAGCCAATTGCCAATGGAAGCAGCTCGCGGATCTGAAAAGTATTTCGGCTACGGGTGCGAGCTTCAATCTCGAGCGCCATTGCGAACCGGGAACCCTGATCTCGCTCATGGTCCCGCTGTCTGCACACTTGCGTTGCTACGATTTCAATAGGAAATTCTATCCCGTATGGGGATTAGTGCAGCATTGCGAACCAATGGAGGTGGAAGACGCGTTGAGCTTTCATATCGGCGTCGCGTTCATTGGAAAGACATGCCCTCGGAGCTATAATGCCGATCCTTTGCAGCACTACCGGATCGCAGGCGTCGACGACGATGGAATGTGGAGCGTTGCCGAATTAAAAACGCCGTTCAAGAAACGCGCGGATGTAAGGTTTTGGAAACCTGTGGATCTCTACCTCGCGTTGATCGACACCAAAGACGGATCGACCGGGGGCGAAAGGACTGTGGCTGAGAATGTTAGCCGGAGCGGTGCGGCGGTATTGACGACTTTGAAGGTCGGGATTGGCGACCGCGTCAAGTTTATCAGCGAAGAATTCGACTTCGCCGGACTCGCTGTGGTTTGTAATGCACAGCCAGTCGCTGATAACCGAACCCGGCTTCATGTAGAATTTGTGAAGGCCACTTTTCCGGTCCAGGCGTTGATGAACTCCGATGTTTTGGTCGAGGAAATGTGAGGAATGTGCGATCACGATCGAAGTGCCGGATCCAGTCGGGATCCGGCCTTTTTAGTTTCGAAGAGTCCGATCGGCGATATGGAGGATCGACGTCTAAGAAAGCCAGTCTCAATTCAAGAGATTGTCGTCGAACCAGCGTTCGGTCATGTCACACCACATCGCGAGCCCCCTCCACTCACCGAACTTTGTGTAGTGGCGCTGGATCTTTTTATCCGGACACACCTTTTCGCGATTGTGCTTTTTGTAGAACTGGGATCGTAGCCACGAGTCGAGCGCAAGGCCATCGTATCGTCCGATGAGTTTCAGCAGATTGTCGGCGGCGTAATCTCCAAAACCTTTGACGTTCTTTATTTCTTTTTTCAATTCTGCCGTCGGAAGATCGGAGGTGAGCCACGATTCGGGATTGACCCTGCCGGAAACGACGGCTTTGGCCAGTTCCAGGAAATAAGGCGATCGATAGCCGGCCCGGATCTCGTCGCGATAGAATTTCTCGGAAACGGATGCCATAGCTTGAGGAGTCGGAAAAGCCCGGCCACCTCCGATTGCCGGCTCGCCGAGGTTGTTCACTAGATTCCGAACCATGTTCTTCGTCAAGGCCCACGAACAGTTTGTCGTACACATGGTTTTGACCATGTCCTCAAAAACCGTCGCCGAGCGAATCAGCCGGCCCGCTTTCGAAACAGAGACCCAGCTCAGCCGCTCTTCGTTGTCCGTCAAACGGTAAAACTCTTCAAGCGGATCATCCAGCCGCAACATGTGTCGAACATCAGCGAACAGTTTTTGTTCATTTAATTTCTTGCCGGAGACTTCGATACTTAGCCCGCCGTCCGACTCATAGATGACCGCCGAGATCGGTTTTGCGGAGCCCGAGTCCAGCACGCATGCCAGCCGCCAGTGCTTATCATCCAGCTGAAGCGGCAGAAGCTCACTCCAACCATGACTGTAGACCGTGTGACGGAAGCTGAAAATAGCCGGCGTTTCCAGAAAAAGTTTTGTCCGCATGATCGAATTTTATTGGCAAAAGCCTCTGTCTTACAAATCTCTGCAATTTTTTAGACCAAGCCCCTTATTTCATCGTCTTAATCATCGTAAAAAGGGCTACAATACAGAAGATCCCGCAATAAAAAAGCTTGTGTTTAATGAAGGATTGGTCTAGATTGCTATCTGTAAAACATAATTTAACGGCCACCGAACCACCTTGCCGTTTTCGAGAAATCCTTCACAGACAGAGAAAAATTGAATTAGTTGCATAGAGGAGGAAAGGGTATGTTCAGCTTGAAATCGCATGCGCTGCAGCGAATGATAAGCGTGTCGGTTTTTATTCTCCTTTCGCTGGTGATGGTACCGGCGCAGGACGATCCTGACCCGAATTCACCGACGCCGATTTTGCTTAGCGAGAATGATTCGACCCGCGCTCTTGCCTCGCCCGTCGGGAAGAGCAGAAGGTCATCCCGAAGCTCCTCGCGGGTCTTCTGGCCGAACCAGAAAATTCAGATGTTTGTGACGAACATCGACCTGATCGAGGGCGAGGGTGCGAACGCGTTCCGCGTTTACATTCAAGACGCGAAAGGACGCGAATACCGCTTTCCGGTCCTCGATTTCCGTCCCTCCGATCTGCAAAAGAATGTCTTCGAAGTTGTCGTCGCGTTGACCGACGATCTTCGCTACTGGGCAGAGCCTCCAACCGAGGGCGACGTGTTGGTGCGTCTTACCTGGCGCGGTTTGTCGAGCAACCGTGTTCGGTTGGCGCTGGGCGCGACTGGCGGATTGATCAAAGATGATCCGGACGCAAGGCCGACGCCGTTATCGGCGGTGAACACCCGGGAATTCTCCAAGGACGAAGATGGTCCGACGAATGAATTAGTAGGCTACAAATGGTCGGGTGACCGCATGAGATTTCTCGAGCAGGCGACATTCGGACCTTCACCCGCGGATGACAGTCGCGTGCGACGTATCGGCATCCGATCATGGCTTGCCGATCAATTCTCGCAACCCTATCCTTCTGCCGGCAACCCGTACCCGATAATTCCGCTGATGTCCGTAAACACCGATACGGCTCCGCCGCTCGGATGTGGACCGAGACCCAACCCCGTGACACCTGAATACCAGGTCTGCATCCGAGACCATTACCAGATGTATCAGGTTCAGAAATGGTTTTTCAACGAAGCGTTGTACGGAACGCCACAGCTCCGGCACAGGACATCGTGGGCTCTGGCCCAAATCTGGGTGATCGCGTTTCCGGACACTCAGCAGTCGTCTCACATGGTCGAATATCACCAGCAGCTGAGTAGGAATGCCTTCGGCAACTGGCGCACGTTGATGTACGACATAACGCTCAATCCGGGCATGGGCAACTATCTCGACATGATGCGTTCCACCCGGACGAGTCCGAATGAGAACTATCCTCGAGAGATCCTTCAGCTTTTCAATATTGGCCTCTTTATGTTGAATCAAGACGGCACGGTCCAGCTTGACGGAAACAACAATCCGATCCCGACATACGATCAGACGACGGTCAACAATTTTACAAAGGTCTTTACGGGTTGGCGCGACTGCCGTCCGGCTGATCTCAATGCGAGCTGCCCGGACATTGTCAACGGCACCCAGGATTTTAAAGATCCGATGTCACTAAACACAGCTCAGCACGACCTGACAGCCAAGACCCTTTTGAACTACCCGGGTGTAACGACGAGTAACATCGCGGCGTGCACGGGATGCACGGCAGCGCAGATTTACACTTATGCTTACGCCTCGCTCAATCAGGCGCTCGACAACATCTACAATCATCCTAACGTGGCGCCGTTTGTCAGCAATCTTCTTATCCAGCACCTTGTCACGAGCGACCCGACGCCGGCCTACGTCGGACGAGTTGCCGCCGTTTTCAATGCGAACCGCACCAACTCGGCGCAAATGCAGGAAGTCGTTAAGGCGATCCTGCTTGATCCCGAGGCACGCGGAGATG
>JBDTWZ010000063.1:0-16234 GCA_040006435.1 Acidobacteriota bacterium | reverse complement strand
CGATCGTCGAGGCTTGCTGGGAGCTGAATATCGAGCCGCACAAGGTGGCGAAGCTCTCGGGCATCGGGTGCTCGTCGAAATCGCCGGCGTATTTCTTGTCGAACTCACACGGGTTCAATTCCGTCCACGGACGGATGCCTTCGGTCGCGACGGGTGCGAATCTCGCGAACCGCGACATGATCTATTTAGGTGTCTCGGGTGACGGTGATACGGCGTCGATCGGGATGGGGCAATTTGTGCACATCGTCCGGCGAAATCTGCGGATGGTGTATCTGGTGATGAACAACGGCTGCTACGGTCTGACCAAGGGTCAGGATTCCGCCACGGCTGATGCGGGTTCGAAAAACAAGACCGGACACGAGAATCTTTTCGCGGCTATCGATCTCGCGAGCCTCGCGATCGAGCTTGGGGCGACGTTTGTCGCACAGAGTTTTTCGGGTGATAAGGAACAGCTGACGCCGATCTTGAAGGCGGCGATGCGTCACAACGGATTCGCGATGCTGAATGTCATCTCGCCCTGCGTCACCTTTAATAACAACACGGGCTCGACTAAATCTTACGACTACGTCCGCGAGCACGTCGCGGCGACGGCGACGATGGATTTTGTCCCGATGATGCGCGAGATCACGGCGAACTACGAGGCCGGTTCGATAAAGGAACTCGAGATGCACGACGGATCGATGATCCATCTGAACAAGCTCGCGAAGGATTGGGATCCCACCGATCGATTGTCGGCGACGAACGCTGTCCGCGAAGCAAAACGCCGCGGCGAGATCCTCACCGGCCTGCTCTATATCAATCGCGACTCGGCCGATCTGCACGACATGCTCTCGACCACCGACCGTCCGCTGAATTCCCTATCGAAAGATGAATTGTGCCCCGGTTCGGATGCGCTGGTGAAGTTGAATTCTTCGCTACGGTAAGAAGAAGGAACCACGAAATGACACCAAATACACGAAAAGAAAAATTCGTGTGCTTCGTGTTTTTTCGTGGTTCAGTTCTTTCAGCCATCCCGCGAACTCTGCGTTAGAAAAGCTTCTTCACGGATGGACTGCGGAGTTCCGCAGAGTGCCGACCGGTACGGAATCGAAAATTATTGCCTTAACTTAATTGTCTGTGTTAGGTTCGGATAATGGCGACCAGAAAGTTCATTGCAACGATCGTTTCGGTAGTTTGTTATTGCTCGCTGCTCGGAGTTGCGGGCGTCGCTCAGCCGCCGGCGCCGGATCTCAAGCCGACGTCGCAAAAGGACACTGCACCGGAGCCCAAAAAGAACCCGCCGTGCCCCAACCCGGATAAGAACTCCTCAGGTGATAAAAACTTCCTTGAAAAAAAGTTTCTGGAGAATATTCTCAAAGACCAGTGCGTCATCTGGACCTCACCCGCCAGGCTAACGGTCAAAGATGCAAAAGTGCTCATACCATTCGCAGCCGCGACCGCTGGACTGATGACGCAAGATCACCGCACGTCGTCGTTTGTCGGCAGTCGCGGCAGTTTACCGCCGGTCAGCCGCGCGGTGAGTGAAGGTGGCACAGCACTGGCGACCGGCGGGGTCGCGGTAGCGTTCTATGTGGCGGGACGTGCGACCGGAAATAAAAAGGCTCGCGAGACGGGATTGCTTTCCGCGCAAGCCTTAATAAACACCGCGATCGTTACCCGGGTGATAAAAAAGGCGATGAGCCGCAATCGTCCGGACGACGACGGCGGACGGGGTCGATTTTTTAAGGAAAATGACTCGTTCCCTTCCGGGCATGCGTCAGCTGTCTGGTCCGTTGCGACGGTTGTTGCGTACGAGTATCAGGATAAGCCGCTCGTGAAATACGGGGCCTTTGCGGCAGCCGCGGCGGTGAGCTTATCGCGTTACTCGGGACGCAAGCATTTTCTATCGGACATTCTCGTCGGCGGCGCCCTCGGCTTTTACATCGGCCGATACGTCTACCGGACCCATCACGCCGCCGATCCAGACAACCGCCTAAACAAGAAGTCGAACACGTTCACAAAACTAACGCCGCAGATAACGCCGTTCTACGACCCGCGAACAAGAACGTACGGTGGTAGATTCGTCTGGAAGCTTTGAGTGTGAGTTCCCGCGAATAACGCCAATGAGCGCGAATAGGCTAATACTTGCTACTAGCAGATATTCGTGGTCATTACCGTTATTCGCGGGCAGAAGTTTTCACGTGCTTCGGGGGCAATCTTTTTCTCCGACATTACTCGTGCTAGAATTGCCCAGCTTCCACCCACCAAATATGAAAAATACTCTACCGTTTCTGATGTTGGTTATCTGTTTACTCGGCTGTAATAAGTTTGGCCCTGATACGTCTTCGACCTCGAACTCAAATGCGGCCAATGCAAAAGCTTCGCCTCCACCCATCGCAAAAGTTGTTGACCTGCCCGCGACGATCGGCAAGTCACGTGACGAGATCAAAAAGATGATCAATGGTACTCCGAAGAACGAGGAACCCTGGCTCGAATACAGCCTTGCGGAAGCTGACCTGACTTTTAGGTTCACGAAAGAGAAAGCTGACTACGCCAGCTTTTCGTTTAAGTCGATCAGTGTCGGTAGTGCCTCGATTTCCGGTACAGACACGGCGGAGCAAATTGGAACCATGGCCGGCGTAGACATAAAAGGAAAAGCCCCGAAGTCGACTGGTGGTTTGGCGGATACATACGAGGTCGAGATCGGCGGGAAAAAGGCGGAGGTCCTGTTCTATAAAGCCAACGGCAAGTTCAACAACGTGATGATCACCCCCTGATGCCCTGAAGGAAACGCGAAAAAGAACTTGCCCGCGAATGAGGCGGAACGGACGAAAAAGAATCGCGAGATACGCGAAAGGAGGCGAAAGACTTCTGTGTAGTCTCGTGTGTTCCGTCTGTTTTGTGGTCGCGGCCTTTTAGAACCGGACCACGAAATACACGAATCACACGAAGCAACACGAAAAAGACTCTTTCTTCTTTTCGCGTCCTTTCGCGTATTTCGCGGGCAAAATCTTTTGGGACGTGATTCGGGCGCCACATTCCACTACAATCGACTCACTCTCTTATGAACTACGGCTTCATCATCGATAACCGGAAGTGTATCGGCTGTCACGCGTGCACCGTCGCTTGCAAGTCCGAACATGAAGTACCGATCGGCGTAAACCGCACGTGGGTGAAGTACATCGAGAAGGGATCGTTCCCCGATACGCGAAGATTGTTCTCGGTCATGCGGTGCAATCACTGCGCCGATGCCCCGTGTGTCGAGATCTGCCCGGTCGAATCGCTGTTCACACGCGCCGACGGCATCGTCGATTTTGATGATCGCCGCTGCATCGGATGCAAGGCTTGCACACAGGCCTGTCCTTACGACGCGATCTACATGCACCCCGACGATCACACATCGGCGAAATGTAATTACTGCACGCACCGCGTCGACATCGGCCTCGAGCCCGCATGCGTCAACGTCTGTCCGGAGCACGCGATCATCTCGGGCGATATGGATAATCCGGAGACCGAGATTTCAAAGTTGCTCGCACGTGAAACGGTCAGCGTCCGCAAGCCCGAGAAAGGTACAAAACCGAAACTTTTCTATATCGACGGAGATAAGGCTTCGCTTGATCCGTCTGAAGCGAATCCCGGAACCGATTACATGTGGTCTTCGCAATCATCCGGCGTCGGACATTACGCGAGGTTTGCGGAGGAAAAAGTACGCACTAGTGCTTTCGTACAGATCGAGGGACGTGGGTCGCGTCAAGCCGACGTTCGCGCAGGCAGCCTTCTTGCAACGCCGATCGCGGCATCCGCCGCCACGGTTTCTGGAGCTGAGGCAGGCAAGTCGCGCCGAGTATATGACGCTCCGGAGAAAGGAGTTCTGTGGGGCTGGGAGGTGGCGGCGTATATCTGGACGAAAGCGATCGCCGCCGGTGCGTTTCTGATTCCGATCTTCGGAAGCATATTTGTTGACGTTCCGTCGACGGCGAAGTGGATCGGCGCCCTCACCTCGCTGGTATTTCTCGCCGCGACGGGGATTCTGTTGATCATGGATCTCGGCCGCCCCGATAGATTTTTGTATGTGCTTTTGCGTCCACAGTGGCGATCGTGGCTAACCCGCGGGGCGTACATCATTACGGTTTACGGTGGACTGCTGACGGCTTGGATCGCCGCATCGTACTTCGGATTTACGATGGCGTTGAAGTTTATCGAGCCGCTGGCGATCGTGTTTGCACTTCTATCTGCGGTGTACACGGCATTTCTTTTCGCACAAGCAAGGGGCCGCGATTTCTGGCAGTCGCCGATGCTGGGTCTGCACATGATCATTCATTCGATCATGGCCGGGCTCGCGGTGTTTTTGCTGGGGACACTGTGGTTGAGCGTTAGTGTCGACTTCATGATGGCGTTGACATTGGCGACGTTTGCGACGCTTGTCGTTCATCTCATCACACTTGCGATCGAGATGACGACAACGCATTCCACCGAAGACGCACACAAGGTTGTGAAAATGATCGTGAGCGGACAATTCAGTCGCGCGTTTTGGTTGGGGATGGTTTCGGTTGGCAACGTCGTGCCGATTTTTTTGTTGCTTTCCGGAAGTATTTTCGCTCTTTCTCTCGCTGGAATATTGATCTTGATGGGGTTGTACATAGGCGAACGCATTTGGGTGAAAGCACCGCAGTTGATCCCGTTGAGTTAGAAGCAGAGCCGGTCCTGTCGGAGATGGATTGAATAGACAGCGAATCGCATGACGAAAGTTAGACGAGAACGGCCGCGTAGCGACACAGATCTGCTCACCGATAAATCGGCGGGCTATTATCGGCCGTCCCTGACGGGACGCACTTGAACGTACTTCACATATGAGCGCCCATAAACCATCATTCATCGAATCGATCGCCGAGAAGCTTCACCTGATCCGGGATCTTCACGGCGAAGAGATGGACGCTCTCCCGCCGATCGTCGGACCTGGGAAACTCACGGATTATCCGCCGCCTGATAAGTGGGACCATTGGACCGAGTACGAAGCCAAGAGCGGACAAAGGCGAGAAAAGAAGAATTACATGATCATCCCGACGACCTGCTTCAACTGCGAAGCGGGATGCGGGCTGCTCAGTTATATCGATAAGGAAACGATGCAGGTCCGCAAGTTCGAAGGCAATCCGTATCATCCCGGAAGCCGCGGGAAGAACTGCGCGAAGGGTCCGGCGACGATCAATCAGATCAATGATACCGACCGCATTCTGTATCCGATGAAACGGAAAGGGCCGCGCGGGGGCGGCGAATGGGAGCGTGTGACGTGGGACGAGGTGCTCGACGATATCGCAGCAAAGATAAGAACCGCGTTGAAAGAAGACCGGCGCAACGAGGTCGTTTATCACGTCGGGCGGCCGGGTCACGAAGGTTTCATGGACCGGATTCTCCAGGCATGGGGTGTTGACGGGCACAACAGTCATACGAATATCTGCTCGGCCGGCGCTCGCTTTGGCTATGCGATCTGGCAAGGTGCTGACCGTCCGTCACCGGATCACGGCAACGCGCAATTCATCCTGCTTATTTCCGCGCATCTCGAATCGGGCCACTACTTCAATCCGCATGCACAGCGGATCATCGAAGGAATGATGAACGGCGCCAAGCTCGCTGTAATGGACACGCGCCTGTCGAACACAGCATCGATGGCGGATTATTGGATGGCAACCTATCCGGGAAGCGAGGCTGCGGTCCTGCTCGCGATGGCGAAGATCATCATCGAGGAGAATCTGTACAACGAGAAATTTCTTCGCGATTGGGTGAACTGGCGGGAATCTTTAAAAGAACTGAACGCGGACGTTGAGATCACCTTTGAAAATTTTATATCTGAAATTTCAAAGCTTTATGATGAATACACCCCTGAGTTCGCCGAGCAGGAAAGCGGCGTTTCAGCCGCGACAATCGTCGACGTCGCACGGCAGATCGGGCGTGCCGGAACGCGATTTTCATGTCACAACTGGCGCTCGGCCGGTGCTGGCAATCTTGGTGGTTGGGCGGTCGCTCGCTGTCTCCACTTCCTGAATGTACTGACGGGCAGCGTCGGAACGGTAGGCGGGACTTCGCCATCGGCGTGGAACAAATTCAAGCCGGCCGGTTTCTCGACACCGCCGGCGCAGAAGTTCTGGAACGAGCTCCACTTTCCGCTTGAATATCCGCTGTCGCATTACGAGATGAGTTTTCTGCTGCCGCATCTTCTGAAAGACGGCCGCGGAAAGATCGATACATACTTCACACGCGTATTCAATCCGGTCTGGACATACCCCGACGGATTCTCATGGATCGAAGCTCTCTCGGACGAAAGTAAGATCGGGATGCACATTGCGCTCACCCCAACCTGGAGTGAGACTGCGTACTTCGCGGACTATGTACTCCCGATGGGAATGGCTAGTGAGCGGCACGACCTGACGAGTTACGAAACGCATTCGGGAATGTGGGTTTCTTTCCGTCAACCCGTACTGCGCGAGGCGGCGCGGAAAATGGGTCGCGAGACAAAGTTTACATACGAGACAAATCCGGGCGAGGTGTGGGAAGAGGACGAGTTTTGGTTCGAGCTCTCGTGGCGGATCGATAAGGATGGCGATCTCGGGATCAGGCAACATTTCATCTCGCCATATCGCGAGGGCGAGAAGATAACGATCGACGAATACTATCGATACATTTTTGAAAATACGAAGGGCCTGCCGGAGGTCGCTGCAAAAGAAGGTCTGACGTCGCTAGACTACATGCGAAAGTATGGCGCGTTCGAGGTCGAGTCGGCTGTGTACGAAAAGCACATGGATCTCGTACAGATAACTGATCTTGCAGACGACGAGTGCGACGCCGCGCGCGGCGAGATCCGCAAAGACGGAAAGCTCGTCGCGATCATCGCCGACGGAAAGGCTCGGGTCGGATTTAACACGCCATCGAAACGGCAGGAGCTTTTTTCGAAGACAACGGTCGACTGGGGTTGGCCGGAGTACGCTTTCCCGACTTATGTGAAGAGCCATATTCATCCTGAGAGCCTTGGACCTAATGAGATCGTACTCGTCCCGACGTTCCGTCTGCCGACGCTTATCCACACACGTTCGGGTAATGCGAAGTGGCTTGCGGAAATTTCGAACCGCAATCCGCTTTGGATGCACACTTCGGACGGCGAGCGTTGGGGGATCAAGACCGGCGATCTTGTGCGCATCTCGACCGAGATTGGATATTTCGTAAATCGGGCATGGGTTACCGAAGGAATGCGTCCCGGCGTGGTCGCGTGCTCGCATCACATAGGACGATGGCGGCGTGAGCAGGATGCGAAGAACAATCGCTGGTCGACAAATCAGGTGACGATCAATGAAGAGGAGCCGGGCAAGTGGAAGATGTGGGTCGTCGAAGGAATCGGCGCATACAAGAGCTCCGACCCCGACACCGAGCGTATTTTCTGGACCGACGGCGGCGTCCATCAGAACATCACATTCCCCGTCCATCCGGATCCCGTGTCGGGGATGCACTGCTGGCATCAGAAGGTGACGGTCGAACGCGCACATGCCGGGGACACGCATGGCGACGTTTTTGTCGACACGAACAAGTCTTTCGAGATATACAAGCAGTGGCTCGCCATGACACGCCCCGCACCCGGCCCTGACGGCTTGCGCCGCCCGTTATGGCTTGCCCGCCCGCTCAGGCCGGCGGAAGAAATGTTCTATGTGAAGTAGTCGGAACCGCGTGCGGTAGCGGGCAGTTGAAGTGGGCTCGACGAGTTCGTCCCGTTTCAAATCGCTTTGGCCACAGCCACCCACCCGCTACCGCAGGTGGTACTGACTTGTGTGTTTTGTGTCGTTCGTGGTTCCAGCATTTCTCAAAAAACTGGAACTACGAAATCACACGAAGCAATACGAAAAGAAATAACAAAGATATGCAATTAGTTTTCAGACAACTAGACTTGTGAATATGAGTTTGAAAGAACAAATAATCGCCGACCTAACCGATGCAATGAAGGCGAAGGATGCCGCGCGTCTTTCGACGCTGCGAATGGTCAAGGCAAACCTGATGAATCGCCAGATCGATAAGGGCGGCGAGCTCACCGACGAGGAAGTGACGAAAGCTCTGCAGTCGCTCGTCAAACAGCGTCGTGATTCGATCGAGCAATACGAAAAAGCGGGCCGAGTCGAGCTCGCGGAAAAAGAGGCGGCTGAGATCTCGCACATCGAAGCTTACCTTCCGAGCGCCGCATCGCCTGAAGAGATCGCCAACGCCGTTGCCGCAGCAGTCGCCGAAACCGGTGCCGCGTCAATGAAAGATATGGGGTCGGTAATGAAAGCTGCGATGGCAAAGCTGGCCGGAATATCCGCCGATGGAAAGTTGGTGAGTGAGGCGGTGAAGGCGAAACTATCGTGAAATAGTTCGATGTGATTAGAAGGGGAGCGGCCTTGGCCACGCCCCTTTTTTGCTTGCTGGGAAAAATATATACGGGAATTAGAGGGGCGGGCGAGTCACCCCCCCCCTCGTGAATGGTTGGGGAGTTGCGAGGCTCTGTGGTAGACAATCGAAATCAGATTTGTTTTATCCACCACCCCGTCAGCCGAAACGGCTGCCACCCCTCCTATCCAGGAGGGGAGTTTTTTGCTCTCTCGTCTCACCCGAATATATTCCTCACCTTCTCGATAAACGATTCATCGGTGAATTCGGTGTCCTCGACTTCGGCAAGTTGTTCGAGCAGTTTGCGCTGCTGTTTCGTCAAAGTTTTCGGTGTGATGAGCGTCACTGCGACAAACAGATCGCCTTTGCCGCGGCCGCCGAGGGCCGGCATGCCCTGAGACTTCAGGCGAAACACGGTGCCGGTCTGCGTACCGGCCGGGATCTTGAGATCCTGGTCGCCATCCAATGTCCTCACTTTTACTTCCGCGCCGAGTGCCGCTTGGGCAAACGAGACGGGAACCGCCGAGTAAAGATTGGCCCCCTGGCGTTCGAATATGTCGTGTTCTTTGACGTGAAGGACAACGAAAAGATCGCCCGACGGCCCGCCATTAATGCCGGCTTCGCCTTCACCGGTGACGCGGAGACGCGAACCGGTTTCGACGCCGGCCGGTATCTTTATCTCGAGAGACTTTTCTTTTTCGATCCGGCCGGCTCCGCTACAAACCTTGCAAGGATTTCGAATGATCTGACCTTTGCCCTGGCAGTTCCCGCATGTCCGCATGACGCTGAAAAAGCCCTGCTGATAACGCGTCTGACCGCTCCCGCTGCATGTGATACAGGTTTCGGCCGAGCTTCCCTTTTCAGCGCCGCGGCCATCGCACTCCCCACATTTCTCAAGACGCGGAATTCGCAGCTTTTCTTCCTTCCCGAATGCAGCCTCCTCAAGTGTGATCTCCAGATCGTATCGGAGATCGGAGCCTCGCTGGATTGTCGAGCGCGTCCGCGTTCGTCCGCCGAACATGTCCCCGAACCCGAATAGATCGAAAATGTCCTCGATGTTCGAGAACCCGGGATCGAAACCGGCTCCGCCCATCCCGCCATGACCAAATCGGTCATACTGGCCTCGTTTTTGCGAGTCGGAAAGGACCGCATACGCTTCGGCACATTCCTTGAATTTCTCTTCGGACGCCGCGTCTCCCGGGTTCTTGTCAGGGTGATGCTTTACCGCCAGCGTGCGGTAAGCCCGTTTTATTTCAACCTCGGTTGCGGTACGTGTGACGCCTAGAACTTCGTAATAATCTCTTTTTGCCATGAAATCGATCTGAAATCCCAAATTTGAAATTTGAAATCCAAAAAGCGCCAGTCCAACCATTTGAACTGACGCGAAGTGTTATTGTAGCTAACCTGTCAACCGATACTCAAGCCGGTGGTTCCCGCCAAACTGTGGAAGGAAGCAAAATACGGTGCGAGGGCTCAAGTTGACGGTATCCCGCAAAGCCGCTAGGCCGCAAAGAAATCCAAAATCCAAAATCTAAAATCCAAAATCGTTATGCGGGGCTCATCATCGCCGCTGTGATGCGGCTCGCCGTCTCTTCAACACGGACCAAAATGAGCCCGATCTCCGTTGCATCTTCGGTAGAAAGAGATTCCTCTGCATCGTTCAGGATTCCGTTGATCTCCTTCTGCTCCTCAGCGGGAAACGAACGGCCGAACTCGGCCATTGCCTTGCGGGCATTCTTAATCATGTTGTCCAGTCGATTTCGCTGCGTGATCAGCTCACGTTCCTCGCGGTCATTGTCCGCCGACGCCTCGGCTTCGCTAATCAGCCGCTGGATCTCCTCAGGCGCAAGGCCGGACGAGGGCGTGATCTGCATCGCCTGTTCCAGTCCGGTCATCTTATCCTGAGCCGAAACATTCACGATGCCGTTCGCATCGATCTCAAAAGAAACATCGATCTGCGGGACGCCGCGCGGTGCTGGCGGGATTCCCACAAGTTCGAATTTCGTCAAACTTCGGTTGCCGCTCGCGATCTCACGTTCGCCCTGCAAGATATGGATCTCGACGGACTGCTGATTATCCACGACTGTGGTAAATGTCATCGTATTCTTCAGCGGTATCGTCGAGTTGCGCGAAATCAGTTTTACGAACAGGCCGCCGCGAGTTTCCAGTCCGAGGCTAAGCGGCAAGACGTCGAGAAGAACAATATCCTTGATGTCGCCTGTCAGCACTCCGCCCTGGATCGCGGCGCCCATCGCGACAACTTCGTCCGGGTTGATCTCTGACGAAGGCTCCTTGCCAAACACCTCGGTTACGGTTCTCGCGATGATGGGCGAGCGGGTTTGCCCGCCGACCAGGATCACCTTGTCGACATCAGACGGCTGAAGCTTTGCATCGCACAGTGCTTTCTGACACGGCTCAATCGACATGTCGACGAGATCTTTTACGAGTTCCTCAAATTTCTCCCTAGTTAGATTTGCGTTGATGTGCTTTGGACCGGTCGGGTCCGCGGCGATGAACGGGAGGCTGATGTTCGTGTCCTTGAGACTCGAGAGCTCGCATTTCGCACGTTCCGCGGCTTCCTTCAACCGCTGGAGAGCCAGCTTATCGTCTTTCAAGTCGACGCCATGCTCGGCTTTGAATCCGGAGAGCAGCCAGTCGATGATGCGTTGGTCGAAGTCCTCGCCACCGAGAAACGTATTCCCCGACGTAGAGAGAACTTCAAAAACGCCGTCGTTGATCTCGAGGATCGAGATATCGAACGTGCCGCCGCCAAGATCGTAGACCGCGACCTTCTCTGATTTTTTCTTGCCGAAACCATAAGCGAGAGCCGCGGCCGTCGGCTCGTTTATGATTCGCTCTACTTCCAGACCCGCGATCTTGCCCGCATCGCGCGTAGCTTGCCGCTGCATGTCATCAAAATAGGCTGGGACGGTAATTATCGCCTTGGTAATTCGTTCGCCGAGAAATTCCTCGGCCGCCATCTTTAGCCGTTGAAGAACGATCGCTGAAATTTCGGGCGGACTATAGACTCGATCAAGCACCTTGATGTGAGCGTCGCCGTTCGGAGCCTCGACGATTTCGAACGGGACGACTTCGCGCATCTTCTCGACTTCAGGAGCGTCAAATTTTCGACCGATAAGGCGCTTCACGGCATGAAGCGTATTCGCCGGATTTGTAACGGCTTGCCGCTTGGCGATTTGCCCGACGAGCCTCTCGTCCTTGTCGGTAAATCCGACGACGGACGGCGTTGTACGGCCACCTTCTTTATTCGAAATAATCTGCACCGTGCCGTTTTCGAGGACGGAAACACAGCAGTTGGTTGTGCCTAGATCGATTCCAATTACTTTACTCATAAATTTATTCGGTAGGGTGATTTGATCGGTGAGAAGAACGTTCGGAAAGGTAGGTCTACATGTGGTCGGACATTTCGAGGTCTTGACTTTCCCCGTGGCCTGGAGAAGCTTCGTCTCTGGCAATGACGTCCTCAGTTTCAGTGTCGGCGGACCGCTGCGTGGTCACTACTCGCACCATCGAATGGCGGATCACGCGATTGCCGATCCGATAGCCGCGGAGCAGTTCGGCCGAGATAGTGTTCGGATCGAACTCGGCGGACTCCTCGGTCGCGACGGCTTCGTGAAAATGCGGGTCAAAGATCTCGCCGACGGTTGCGATCGGCTGAATGCCCATCTCGTCCAGAACGTCGTTTAGCTCCTGGCTAACGAGTACAACACCGTCAAGAAATTGCTGGATCTCCGCCCGCTTTTCCTCCGGCATGGCCATTGCGAAATCCACCGCTCGGTTAAGGTTATCCAGAGCCGGCAGCATCTGTGTAGCAAGGTTCCCGATCTGGTTCTGAAAGGTCTCGTTTCGCTCCCGATCGGTGCGTAATTTGAAAGTCTCGAAATCTTTCGCGCGTCGCTGAGAGCTTTGCACCAGTTCCTCTCGCTCCACCTGCATTTGGGAAATTTTTTCGTGGAGTTCTGCGATCTCCTTTCCCGACGAGGGGGTCTCCGTCTTTCGATCTTTAGTCTCAGCCGGAACACCGGCTGCGGCAACCGCCGGCTTAACGATCTCGATCTGCAGGTCCTCCTTCGAAAAGTCTGTCGGATTTCCGTCATCGAAACTCTCCTCGATTTCGATGATCGTCGTCTCAGCGGTGATGTGAAGGTCCTTTTCCTTCGCTTCGAGCTGCCGGATAAAATCATCCACCGAATCGGATTCTTCAGTTTCGGCGTCGTCGGCAACTTCGCCGATGTTTTCGATTTCCTTATTTGGATCCATTATTTGTGAATCGGCGGCTGCCGATCTTTTAGGAGTTAGTTATTGGTTACGTCGCGCGACATCACCTTTTCAAGAACTCGAGCCACGTAAGACACGATCGAGATCATCCTTGCGTACTCGATACGGGTCGGGCCGAGCACGCTCAGCGTGCCGACTGCAGCGCCGCCGCCCACCCGATACGGGGCTGAGATCAGCGTGCAGTTTTGCAGCGAAGGTGACCGGTTTTCGGTACCGATCATCACCTGCACGCCGCCCGAATGCTCAGCATCGCGTGCGACGCATTCGGTCAAAATCTCAAGCAGGCGAGATTTTTCGCCGATCGTGGTCAGCAATTCCCGGAGACGTTCAAGATCGGCGAAATCCCTTTTGGTCAGGATGTTCGACGCCCCGTCTACGTAAACCTCGCCGAGTTTGTCTTCTTCGTCTTCGATACTCTCCGAACAAAGAATTACGGCCGTCTGCAACAGCCGATCGAACATCGTTTTCTCTTCGTGCATAAGCCGAAGGATCTCTGCACGAATCTCAGCCAGGCTTTTTCCCGAAAACTCGGCGTTCAGGTAGTTCGCCGTTCGGTCCAGTTCGTCCTTCGTGAAGGTAACCTTCAGCCGGATGATCCGGTTATGGACGATGTTCGGCGCAGAGACCACAACGACGAGGATCCGCTTTTCGGAAAGATTTACGAATTCGATATGCTGCAGGCGATCATTCGCCAAACTAGGCGAAACCACGATTCCCACATTATTTGAAAGAGCTGAAAGCAGTTGGGAGGTCCGTTCCATTAATCTGTCCGGCGTCTCAACAAGGTCGCTCTCGTTCAAACCAAATTCATCGCCTATGCGATGCAAATCGTCGTTTGAGATGCTGAGGATGCCCAACAAATTGTCAACGTAAAACCTGTAGCCTTTGTCGGTCGGGACGCGGCCGGCCGATGTGTGTGGTTGTTCAAGAAGACCGAGGTCTTCAAGCTCGCCCATCACGCTGCGAATGCGTGCCGAGCTCAGGCCCGAGGCATTGGCAAATCTTTCGGCGATCGTTTTTGATCCGACGGGTTCGCCCGTGACGAAATGTTCGTTGATTATTGCTGTCAGAATCGACTGTCCGCGAGAGTCAGGAAAACCGTAGCGCTTCTCGATCTTCAGGTTTGTTTCGCGAACCATTTTTTCACGGCGAGAATGAAGCAAATCGGGCGTGAGAGGCTTGCTTCCAAGTAATTTGATACCATTTTAAGAGTAATCCTGTCAATCATTTTAGCTAAACCGTGATTAACACTCTGAGCGAAACCCCGCTCGTTCAAATAACGAAATTTTATGAGGAAGCGTTCGGCCGCCTGGATGCGGATCGTCCTATTCCCGCCATCGACGTCACGTATTACCCGTACATATCGCTAAATCAGACAATTCGCGTGCGGGACGGCCGGGTTTTCGTGCGTATTGCCGAAATGTGCCGCGATATGCCGGCCGAGTTTCACCGGGCCCTTGCTTATATACTTGTCGCAAAACTGCTTCGCAAACGCGTACCAAAATGGACGGATGAAGTTTACTCGAGCTTCGTCGACTCCGCCGAGATGCGTGAGCGGGCGAATGATCGAAAGCGATCGCACGGGAGGAAGATCGTCACTACGCACAAGGGCGAAGTCTACGACCTCGAAGAGATCTTTGAGAACCTGAATTTCTGGTACTTTGGCGGCCAACTCGCGAAACCGGTCCTTACCTGGTCTGCGAAAAAGACGTATAGAATTCTGGCCCACCACGACGCGACGCACGAGACCATCGTCGTCAGCAAATCGCTCGACGCCACCGATGTGCCGCGTTTTGTCGTCGAGTACATCGTCTTTCACGAAATGCTTCATATCAAGCACCCGACGGTACATCACAACGGACGGCGATATAACCATACTCCGGCGTTCCGGCGGGATGAGCGAAACTTTCCGGAATTTCAGGCAGCGGAAGACTGGATTGAGCGTAGTATCCGGAAGTTGAAACGACGGGCCAGAAAAAAGTAGGACTACTCCGGGGCAAGATGCTCAATGATCGAACCGATCAAACCGAAATCGGACACGGTCCGTCGTTCGACACCATTCTTGTTGAATCGCGTTTCTATTTTGAATTCCATTGCGACCCGCTCATTCTCGTTTTTTCGTTCCGCCAGGACATCGACAAACTTTCCAAGAGAATCGTTTTCGTTTACGACGGTCGTCGCCACTGAATCGGATGAGACGAACTGCTGAACGAGATCTAAATTCCCGCCCGATTGTTTTGTTTCGAGACATTTCAAAACAGTTTCCGTTTCACCAACTATCAGTCGATCGTCAACGAACGCCGCGGCTAGCTCGCCATCTTCGGACTTCCAAACGTCGGCGCCGAATTGTTTTTCAGCGGGGCGGGAGAAGCTGATTTCTTTGGCGATCGAAAGGCGGATCTTCGCCGGGTCCTTGATCAGCGCGATCACTGCGGCATCTTCGCTGTCGGCTGTAAGCTTGACGGTTACGAGCTGACCGTCGATCGCACTTAAGAACAGCTCCGGATCTTCGATCCCGTACGGTTCGAAGAAACTTCCGGCGAAGGCCCCGATCAACGCGCCGCTCGTCTCATCCGTTTTCTTCCTCGCCGTTAGAACGATGCTTCGCCACGCGATCTGCGGATCTCGAAGCAAGTACCTTGTCGAGGACGCGGCCGATGCCGGAACGAAGTTTGCGAGTTGCGAGTCTCGCGCCGGCGCCGGCGTCAACGTTTCGTCAAATACTCTAGCGGACTCCTCGTCCAGCGTTACGACGAGCTTCTCCTCGATCCCTCTCTCGTGCGCGAATGCGGTCCACGTAATGTCCTTGACCGAGTTCCGCAGGATCTGCGGCAGCACGCCGGCGACGAAACTTTTCACCTCGCCTTCTTCGCTCGCGCCCATCGCGAATGAAACTCCGGCCAGATTCGCGATCTGACCAATGCCCTGCGTTGAGACATAACCAAATGCGAGACGATCTTCATCCGTTATTTTCGAATTCTTTGCGATCGACTCCGCTTCGCCTCGTTTTACCGCCTGGCATCGTTCGATGGCGGTCTCGTCGTTTCCGAAAAAGACAAGGCTTCCCTGCTGCAGTGCCAACGCCTTTCGGCCGTCCTGCGCCGTCCAAATGTAATACTTCCCGTCGTTGCGCGGCGTCATCTCCAAACTGACCTCGCCGCCGTACACTTCGTTCACAAACTCGCCGAGCTGATTTTCAATAAAGCTGGTTGTCTGCCATCCCCAGGCATTCGTCTCGGTGACCGCGACGAATCGCGGCCGGGACGTGAGGACCGAATTTTCTTCCGTTACAGACTGTTCGGAAATTTCGAAGCCGGTGACGGCGATCGAGATCTTCACGCCGTTCAAAGCACTGAGATTCGGCTTGAATTTGGCGGCCGCTTCGAATTTCGGATTGTCGGTGATCGCCTTCAGCGTTCTCGCGAGATCATTCGATTCCAGATAGACGAGCGCATCCCCCGGGATAACCGTGCGCGGATCGGTCGGCTTTGATCCGCACCCGACAGTAATGAGAAGTACAGCGACGACGAGGGAGAGGGGGAGAAGGGGAGAA
>JBDTWZ010000062.1:0-16429 GCA_040006435.1 Acidobacteriota bacterium | reverse complement strand
GCAACGTAACCCTCGATCTCCTTTGCATCAGGCTTCGCTTCCGGGTAGTACCATGCGGCGTCGGGGTTCGTGTCGCCGTTCACGACAACGTCATAATAGCTCGCTGTCCCTTTCCAGCCGCAGACGGTATGAGTTTCACTCGGCTGAAAGAATTCAGTCTTGACAGAATCCTTCGGGAAGTAATGATTGCCCTCGACGACAACCGTGTCGTCGCTGTCCGCTAATATCTGTTCGTTCCAAATTGCTTTCATATTATAAAAACCTTGCTCTTACCTCGGGCGATGGCAGCATGCACTGGTCTTTCCGCCCAAAAACCCGATACCGGTATTTCGCAAATAACCGATAGAAAAAATCGCGAATCGGCGCCGGCACGACGATTAGCGCATAAAACCAGGACCACGGTCGGCCGAGCCGCCGGGCGATCCGGAGCGCTGCCGATGAGTGTGTATATGCCGTCCCGTCTTCAATCAGGATCACCGAGTCAATCGGAACGTGACCAGTCTTCTTGGGCGGCTCGTTGATCGCCGGTGCCAGTTCATATTCTTTAGATAGTGATTTTCCGACCTCTGACTGAAGAGGTGCGAATTTGAAATAGCCATTGCGGTCATGCTCGATCACAAAATTTACTGACGCGTCGCAAAAGTTGCATACACCATCGAACAAAACGACTGCTGCCATGGGACAAGTTTAGCGAAGATTAGGATAAGTGACGAGTGGGAAGGGACAAGTGACAAGGGACAAGTGACAAGTGACAAGGGAGAAGGGACAAGGGACAAGTGACAAGGGAGAAGGGACAAGGGAGAAGGGACAAGGGACAAGTGTCTAGCGGGACCACCTCGCCTGGGCCCTCGTCGATCGTCACTTGTGTTCCTTTCTTTTCCGAAACTTTTCAATTATCCTCTTCGGTAAACCAAATTCAGGTTTTCACTCCGCATCTACTTTTATGAAACTTAAGTTTGCTTTGTTCGCTTTCGCAGCGACGGGTCTGCTAACCGCGTCGATAAACGCACAGTCGTACGTGATCACGAATGCGCGGATCGTTACCGTCTCCGGCCCGACTATCGAAAATGGCACGGTCGTCGTCCGCGACGGTTTAATAGAGGCTGTCGGAGTCGACGTAAAGCCGCCGGCAGATGCTCAGGTTTTTGACGGAGCGGGGTTGACGGTCTACCCGGGATTCGTCGATGGGCTAACAAGTGTCGGAATGCAAAGTCCGCGCACGCCGACACCCGCACCCGCCGGGGGCGGCGGAGCCGCCGCACAGCAAGCAGCACCGCAAACGAATTCGAATTATCCCGCCGGACTTCGTCCTGAGCTTGATGCGACGGAAGATCTTCGCGGCGGCGATGCCCAGTTTGAAACGAACCGAAACGCCGGATTCACAACTGTTGTCACGGTGGGCCGGACCGGAATTTTCAATGGCCGATCGGCGATAATCAATCTCGCTGGTGACGCCGTCTCGGGAATGATCGTAAAAGCGCCGTTCGCCGAGCATGTTTCGTTCGCGACGATCAGCGGCCAGTATCCCGGATCTTTGCTTGGAACGTTTTCTGCGCTCCGGCAAATGTTTCTCGACGCACAGCGCTTACAAGGGCTCCAGAAGATGTACGCCGCTAATCCGCGGGGCATGAAGCGGCCGGATACCGATCAGTCGTTAGAAGCGCTCTTTCCGATACTCAACAAACAGATGCCGATCGTCTTCAATGCGAATCGCGAGAACGAGATAATTCGTGCCCTGGATTTTGCGAAGGAGTTCAATCTCAAGGCGATCATTGCGGGCGGACAAGAGGCATGGAAAGTCAGTGACCGTCTGATAGCTCAGGATGTCCCCGTCCTGCTTTCGTTGAACTTTCCGAAGCGGACAGCGGCGGCATCGGCGGACGCCGACCCGGACACGATGGATATGCTCCGCTTTCGAGCTGAGACGCCGAAGACAGCGGCGAGATTGCAACAAGCCGGTGTTAGGTTTGCTTTTCAATCCGGCGGGTTAACAACACTCTCGGAGTTTTTTACGAACGCCGGTAAGGCCGTCGAGAATGGTCTGGCACGCGATGCGGCGATCCGTTCGATGACGCTTGGATCGGCTGAGATACTTGGCGTGAGCGATCGTCTTGGCTCTGTCGAAAAGGGGAAGATCGCTAACCTGACAGTCGTAAAAGGTGACCTGTTCGGAAAAGATCGACTCGTATCGAATGTGTTTGTCGACGGCCGTCCGTTCGAACAAAAGGCTCCGCCCGCTGATAAACCGCGTCCGCCGGGGGGAACGGCGCCCGGGGCCTTGCCGCAGGTTGGCGGAAATTATTCAATCGCGATCGAGATTCCCGGACAGCAGCTCACCGGCACGCTTGCGCTCACGCAGCAAGCCGCGGTCATCACCGGTTCGCTGCAGACACAGCTTCGAACGTCACCGGTCAAGGACGGCAAGGTTACTGCCGAAGGATTCAGCTTCGCAGCGACCGTTGAGTTCGGCGGATCTCAGATCGAGGTATTCGTGAAGGGCACCGTCACCGGAAATCAGGTGAGTGGAACTGTCGATTTACCGCAGGGAACCGTTCCGTTCTCGGGGACAAGGAATCCATGACTGTCCGCGTACCTTTATCAATTCCCGCCACCTCATCTAGGAGCTTGGAGCTCGTTCACGGCAACCAGGAATCGGTGCGGGGCGTGTCACCAGTTTTATGAATTGCCTCCCGCTTTAGCGGGAGGTTGGCAGCAAGACAAGATTATGGCTTTAGCCAAATCCTAATTGATGGGAAAAATCCATTTAGCTTTAGCTCAATTTACGCTGAAGCGAAACGGACGGAGCGTTTTTCGAAATTCGGCTAAAGCCGAGGTCGTCCGAGTATCGCACCTCCAGCTAAAGCTGGAGGCAATTCAAAAGAAAACGGAGCGAGTCATCGTTATTATTATGCAGACTATAAAGTTGATTGTTCTAATCCTGGTGTTGGGTTCTGGGCTGGCATTGCCCGCACAGACGCGAAACGAGGTTCTCATCAAGAACGCGACGGTCCTGACTGCAGCGCGGGGTACGCTTGAGAATACCGACATTCTGATTCGCGACGGTAAGATCGCGCGAATCGGGCGAAACCTTTCGGCCGGAAGCACCGCAAAGATTATCGACGCGACGGGCAAGTTTGTGACGCCGGGGATCATCGACGCACACTCGCACGCGATGATGGATGCGATCAACGAAGGCACACTGTCGGTGACGTCAATGACGCGAATTCGCGATGTCCTGGACCCGAGCGATATAGCCGTTTATCGTGCGCTCGCCGGCGGCGTGACGGCGGCAAACTTATTGCACGGATCGGCCAACGCGATCGGTGGCCAGAATTCGACGGTGAAATTTAAGTTCGGCAAACCGATCGAAGACTTCCTGATACCCGACGCACCTCCCGGTATCAAGTTCGCGATGGGCGAAAACCCGAAACGTTCAAGCCAGACATTCCAGGCCGGTCAGACTCCGCGTTATCCGCGTACCAGGATGGGCACACTCGAGGTAATGCGCGATGCCTTTGTCCGTGCACGTGATTACAAGAAATCGTGGGAGGACTACAGGGCAAAGAAAACGATGGTGCCGCCGCGTCGAGACCTTGAGCTTGAGCCGATCGTCGAGATCCTCGAAGGGAAGCGGCTCGTCCATGCACACGGCTATCGCGCGGACGAGCACTTGAATCTTCTCCTGCTCGCGGACGAGTTCGGATTTCGCGTGGCGACGTTGCAGCACGGGCTCGAGGCATACAAGATCGCACCCGAGATCGCAAAGCGCGGCACCGGCGTTTCGATATTTGCCGACAGCTGGAGCTACAAGCTCGAAGCCTATGATTCCATTCCGTATAACGCGTATATCCTTTGGAAGAACGGGGTGGTCGTCTCGATCAATTCCGACTCGGACGAACGTATTCGGCGGCTAAATCTCGATGCCGCGAAGATGATGAAGTATGGCGGTGTTCCCGAGGAAGAGGCGTTGAAGATGATAACGCTGAATCCGGCAAAGCAACTCGGGATCGACAAACGAACAGGCTCGATCGAGCAGGGAAAGGACGCCGATATTGCGATCTGGAGCGCGCATCCGTTCAGTGTGTATTCGCGTGTCGATATGACATTGATAGAAGGCGAGGTGTATTTCGATCGCGCAGTCGATATTCAAAAAAGGGCTGAGCTCGCACGGGAGCGTGAAGCTTTAGAGAAACTGGACGTAAATAAAGCTCCGGGTTCTGGTGGGACGCCGCCGAGGATCCCCGCGGAAAAGCGTATTGAGGATCGCGACGAAGCAGATCGCGATGGAGACAACCGATGAGATTTGCGATTTTAGATTTTGGATTTTGGATTTTCAGAGCGTTCAAAAGGGTGTTGGTAAACAGCTCTTTTCGTGTTTTTCGTGTAGGTTCGTGGTTTGAGTCTTCTCCTTGTATGAGAACTGAAACCACGAAAGCACACGAAACTTCACGAAACAAGAGAAACACTAAACTCGCCTTTGGCCTGTCGGCACTATTCTCGGCGTCTTTGTGTCTCGGCGGCTTATTTTCCGCCGCCGGGCAAAGCGATGGTTCGCAGCAGAACAAGACCGGTCGCGCGGGGACGTTCGCGATCACCAACGCCCGCATCGTGACCGTCTCAGGGGCCGTTATTGAAAATGGAACCGTTGTCATCCAGGACGGTAAGATCGTCGCTGTGGGAGCCGCTGTGAACGTTCCGGCCAATGCTGAAAAGATCGACGGTAAAGGTCTTTCGGTTTACCCGGGAATGATCGATGCGAGAACTTCGCTGGGGCTTGCTGAGATCGGACAAGGGGCGAACGCGACGATGGATGTCGCTGAAACCGGCACAATGAACGCAAACGCAAAGGCGATACTGGCCGTCAATCCGCATTCGTCGCACGTCAACGTGACTCGCGTCAACGGGATCACGACAGTGCAAACTGCACCCTCAGGCGGTCTCATTTCCGGTCAAAGCACGGTGATAAATCTCAACGGATCGACCCAGTCGGACATGGCGGTTCTGCCGACCGCCGGGCTTGTGATCAATTTTCCACGCATCTCGACCTTCGGCGGATTCAATCCCGGCACCGGACCGCAGTCGATCGACTTTAACGAGGCGGTCAAGCGCCGGGACGCGCAGATCGATGAGTTGAAAAAGATTTTTCAGAACGCGGAAAATTACGGCAGGGCGACCGACGCGTATGCGAAAGACACGTCCCTGCCAAATCCCCCCGCGGATCTGAATCTTGAGGCAATGGTGCCTTACATCCGCGGTGAGCGCCCGATCCTTTTCACGGTGGAGCGCGAGCGTGATGTGCGTGCCGTCATTAAGTTTGTTGCCGAGATGAAAGTCAAAGGCGTGATCCTTGGCGGACAAGAGGCATGGCGTGCCGCTGACGAGTTAAAGAAGAACGACATCGCAGTCATTTATACGAACATCTACAACCTGCCGGTTCGCGACGACGATGCTTACGATTATCTTTTCGAAGCTCCGTCAAAACTGCAACAGGCAGGTGTGAAGTTCGCGATCGGAACCGGCGACAACGGTTCCCAAGTTCGCGATCTGCCCTATCAGGCCGGGATCGCGGGAGCCTTCGGGTTATCCAGGGAAGACGCGTTGAAGTCCGTTACATTGTTTCCGGCGCAGATTCTGGGTGTCGCGGATCGCCTCGGCTCGATCGAGATCGGGAAAATGGCGAATATTGTCGTGACCGATGGCGACATCCTCGAACCGCGAACAAACGTAAAATACGTCTTTATCGGTGGGCGCATGATACCGCTGACAAGCCGACACACCGAATTGTTCGAGAGTTTTAAGGACCGGAAAGAAAGCCGCCAGCCGATTCCTTAGTTTAGGGACCTCTCAATCAGTGTGCTGCGGTATCTCTTCACCGTCGGCGAAGAACTGAAGGGAAGCCGAATTCAGACAGTATCGCTGTCCGGTCGGCGGCGGACCGTCGGGAAAGACATGGCCCTGATGGCTGCCGCAGCGGGCACAGCGGATCTCAGTACGACGCATTCCGTAGCTTGTGTCCGAGATCTCGGTGAGATGATCTTTATCGAACGGCGAGTGAAACGACGGCCATCCTGTCCCGGATTCAAACTTATGTTTCGACGTGAACAGCGGCAGTCCGCATAGACGGCAAGCGTATGTTCCATCCTGTTTATTGTCGAGAAGTGTCCCGCAAAACGCTGGCTCGGTCCCGTGATCGAGCAGAATCCGCCGTTCCTCTTCGTTGAGGTCTTGTGCAAGCTGTTCGCGCGTCTCGTCCGAGATCGGCGTGATGTCGTAACCGCCGTCAGATAGTTCTTTTCTTGATTCCGGTGTCATATATTTCTTGTCGGAACCGCCTGCGGTAGCGGGCGATTCAACTCGGCGACCTGGGACGCCGTCTCTCTGGTCTAACCGCCCGCTACCGCAGGCGGTTCCGTCGTGTCAGCGCTCTTCTAATTCTTTCACCTTCTTTTCAAGTCCTCGAAGCCTCTGAACTATTTCACCGAGTTTGCGGTAAGCGGCAGTCGCCCGAAGCCAGTCCTTGTTATCGAAGCCTGGAATGCCGGAAATAATTTTGCCGGGTTCTACGTCGTGGCTTGTGGCGGACTTTGCCGTCAGCACCGCATCGTCTCCAACCTTCAGATGTCCCGCGATACCGACCTGGCCTGCCAGAATCACGCGTTTGCCGATAACGGAACTTCCGGCCAAGCCGGTCTGCGAGCAGATCAATGCGTCTTCATCGACCGTACACGAGTGTCCGATCTGGACTAAATTATCGATCTTCGCACCTCGCTTAATTCGAGTCTCACCGACCGAGGCACAATCGATCGCCGTATTCGCGCCGATCTCGACATCGTTCTCGAGGACGACACGTCCCGTTTGCGGGATCTTAACCCAGTGTTTGTCTTCATCCTTAGCATAGCCAAAACCGTCACAGCCGATCGTCGTATTGTTATGAACGATGCAGTTTTCTCCTATTTCGCAGTTCTCGCGGATCGAGACGCCCGAATGAAGTGTCGAGTTTTGGCCGATCGAGACACGGTCGTAAACCGTCACGTTCGGGAACAGTTTTACTCCGTCTGAGATTCGACAATCTTTTCCGATAACGACGTTTGCACCGATTTCGCAGCTCGGAGAAATTGTCGCTGACGCATCGATAATGGCCGTCGGATGGACCGAGGCAACAACTCCCTCCGCGGGATGAAACAACCGTAACGCACGCGTGTAGGCAAGGTACGCATCCTTCGCTCGGAGCACGGCGATGTCGCTGCGTCCTAACTCCACACCCTCATTGAGAAAGATCGCAGTGGCCCGTGTTTCCTTGATCTGAGGCGTGTATTTTGGGTTCGCGAGAAACGTTATTTCGCCCGCTTTAGCGATGTCGAGACCCGCCGCGCCGCCTATATCAACGCCGACGTCACCGTGTTCTATGGTCGCAAAGGTAGCTTCGGCGAGTTCAGAAAGTTTCATATAAATTGCCTTGAAACATTATTGCTCGATATGCAACACTATTTCCAGCAACGAAATTACCCAAGCTGTAGCCGGCCCTTATAAAAAGCCCACTCTCTCGACTTCAACGCAGTAAAGCACCCAGGAGTAAAAATGAACGAAAAAGTCTTTGGTCAGTCTGCAAAGAAAACCTCAGTGGACGATTATCTCAATAACGAACGCCAAGGAGCCGGGCGGCATGAATATGTCGACGGACGCGTTATCGCGCGATCGGGCTCAAATCGTTGGCACAACATCTTGGTCTCGAACAGCGCCATCGCGCTCGGCAGCCGCATGCACGGGAATAAGTGCGAAATTTACATCAGCAACATGCGGGTGAAGCTGAAGAATAACTACATTTGCTATCCGGATATGGTTGTCGTCAACGGGGAGCCGTCATTTTCGGACCAGAATTCGGATCTGCTGCTGAACCCCACCGTAATTTTCGAGATATTTTCCAATCAGACCCATTCGTCCGACAAGACCAACAAGCTCGAGAGCTATCTTGCGATGGACAGTATCAAGGAATTTGTCCTTCTCAAAGAAGAGGAGATGCGCGTTGAGCACTACGCTCGGCAAAATGCGAAGCAGTGGATCTATCGGATATACAACGAACGCGATGATGTGATCTCGCTCGACTCGATCAACTGCAAAGTCTCGGTTTCCGAAGTCTACGCGCAGGTTAAAACGAAACAGGCGGAACTTTCGTCTAAGGCTGTCAATTAGTCCGCCTCAGAAGAGCGGCACCGCCGCCACAGCCGAAATTCTACATCAGATTTACGGGGTCGATCTCGGTATATATATGCCGCATTTCGGCCCCGTTTTCTTCCGCCCGATGCAGCCCCATCTCTAATGTCTCGCGAAGTTTTATTCGGCTCGACGATTTTACCAGGATCTGCATCCGATACTCGTTCTTCAACCGCGAGATCGATGCGGGAGCCGCACCCAGTATCCGACACGCCCGGTCCGCGTTTGCCGAGTCGAGCGCGTTTCGAACGATATTTGCGTTTCTGACCGCGCTTTCCTGATCAGCGTGTTTGACGAGGATCGACGCGAGAACGACAAACGGGGGATAACTCAATTGAGATCTAAATCGGATCTCTTCGTTGTAAAAACCCGGATAGTCTTGTTCGCATGCGTGTCGAAGCGCGTAGTGCTCGGGATAATACGTCTGGATCAGCACGCGTCCCGGAAGTTGGCCGCGTCCCGCTCGCCCGGCGACCTGCGTCAGGATTTGAAACGTCCTTTCCGCAGAACGAAAATCGGGCAGTCCAAGGCCGATATCTACTGAGATCACGCCGACCAACGTAACGTTATGAAAGTCGTGCCCCTTCGCCAGCATCTGCGTTCCGACGAGCATATCGATCCCACCGGTGTCGAAAGCAAGCAAGGTCTTTGTCATCTGTCCGCGTTTGGACATCGTGTCGCGATCAATACGGGCGATCTTCAGCTGCGGAAATTTCTTTTGTAAAATGTCCTCGACCTGCTCCGTACCCTGCCCGATGAAGTACAAAAATTCGCTCTCACAAAACGGACACTGCTTCGGCGTACTCGCCGTGAATCCGCAGTAGTGACACACGAGCCTTCCGTCTTGTCGGTGATATGTCAGGGTGATGTCGCAGTTCTTGCAGCGGAGTCGCTCACCGCACGAGCGGCACAGAACGAATTGGGAAAAACCGCGACGGTTGAGAAGAATTATGGACTGCTCGGATTTCGCGTGTGTTTCTTCGATCGCGGTGACAAGTCGCGGTGAGAGAACTACGTCCTTTCCCGCTTTCTGAAATACCTCGCGCATGTCGATCAGTTCGGCTGTCGCAAGCGGCCGGTTTCCGATCCGGTTCTGTAGCTCCAGGTATTGATACTTTCCCGATTGCGCATTGTGATACGACTCGAGCGACGGCGTCGCGGTTCCGAGAACGACGACCGCACCGGCAAGATTTGCACGCATTACCGCCACATCCCGTGCGTTATAAAATGGCGATTCGTTCTGCCGGTACGACGTATCATGCTCTTCATCGACTATGATCAAACCTACATTTTCCAAAGGAGCAAAAACGGCGGAACGCGTCCCTATCACAACACGGGCGTCGCCGCCCCGGATCCGTCGCCATTCGTCGAACCGTTCGCCCTGTGACAAATTGGAATGGAGGATCGCGACCTCGGATCCGAATACCGACCGAAGACGTCGGGAAAACACGGGTGTCAGCGCGATTTCCGGTACCAGCATCAAAGCGGAGCGATCCGCGTCCAAAGCTCTCCGCATTGCCCGAATGTACACCTCGGTCTTGCCGCTTCCAGTAATTCCGTGTAAAAGAAACCCTTTGTATTCTTTCGAAGACAGACCTTTCTCGACCTCTAAAAGAACTTCGGACTGATCGGTGTTGAGGACGATCTCTCTATACTCGGGAAGGGCTGAATCGCCCAGTGGATCGCGTCTGACTTCGGTAGTGAAGATCTCGAGCGACCCGCGCTTTGCTAGTGTGCTGATCGACGAAGCTCCGACATCGGCGTGCTGAAGCAGATCGGTGAAGATCATCTCGCCGCCGCTCCGCTTTAGCTGATCCAAGACTCGCTGCTGTGCTTGGGTAAGCGGCTTTTGACCGTCCGCAGTTTCGGCTCCAGGCAAGAGCCGCACAGCTTTTCGACGTTTCGGCTTCACCTTTTCGGCAAGCGCGTGATCGCGCACGGAAATGTCCCCCGAACGAACAAACTCGCGTATCGAACGTTTAGCTCCCGATCTACCGAATTCCTTTTCAAGTTCACTGACGGCAACCTCGTGCGATGCCGCGAGGCGTTTTAGGATCTGGTCGCGGACCGATCTCAGGCTCTTTCTGCTGAGAAGATGCTGACGGCCCGCCTCGGTTATTTGAACGAACTGTACGACAGTGACGTTTACGCCGGCGGGAAGCGAGGCCTTTAACATCTCGCCCCACGAGGCGGCGTAATAATCGGCGGTCCATTTTGTGAGTGTGAGGATCTCTTCGTTTACGAGCGGTATTTCGTCGAGGACGTCGACGACCTTCTTAACGGCCGTTTCCTCTATTCCTAATTCCGCATCGAGTGTCGCGTGCAGGGCAACCGCGTAGCCGGTCAGTAGACGATTTCCAAAGGGAACCATGACGCGCGATCCGAGACTGACACGTTCGGACTGTTCTGCAGTCAGCTTATACGTGAAGGTGCGTCGCGGAGGCAGCGGAAGCGTAACCTCGATAAAACTGTCGAGGTTAGGTGTATTTTCGCGAGGTTCAGACATTTCGAGGAACGGTTATCGAATGATAACCTATAGGAACTTTTTGGAACAATTGTCCTCAAAATAGAGGCGGCGAGGTTTTTTATGGACGGGTTTTTAGAACAGCGGGAAGAGAAGAAGCGACTTAATAAGACGTTGGTCGTCGGAGCTATTGTCGGCATTCTGATTTTTGCGGGGGGGGGCTGGCTTCTGACACTCCAGCCGTCAATGGAAGATCAGAAAGCAAAAATTCTCGAAGGTTCGTTCCACGAAGGAACGCTGGAATTTGCCCGGATCACAAAGGACATAATCATTTCGACGGCCGAAGACACCGTCGAATCGCCCAACGCGTTCGGGTCGATTTCGCTATACATCGGCGGCAAGATCAGAAACAAAGGCTCCCAGATCATAAATGGTCTGGAAGTGAACGTCTCCGTTGTCGACAGTTTTAGCCAGATCTTGAAGGAAAAGCGCGTCCTCGTGGTTCCCACGCAGCAGCCAGAGCTTGGACCGGGGGAAACGATCACGATCCATCTCGAAATAGCCGGATTTGACAGTAAGGACGACCGAGCGAATATTCGCTGGAAGGTTACGGCGATCCGAGTTGCGAATTAAGAACTTACGGCGTCGTCCTGCGGACGATCGAGAAATAGCTCCTCGAGTGATTGCTTCACCGGCTGCACGGAGATCAGTTTTCCACCGGCAACCTTAGCTTCTGCGAGCAGCTTTTCGATCTGCGACTCGTCATCGATCTCTACAATAACTCCGCTCGCCGCCGATCTCGCCTTGTATCGTTCAGGCAGTTGCCCCGCACTCAAATTCTTCAGGCTCACTTCATAGACCTGGCGCTCACCCTCTCGCGAAAGCAGCTCGTCGAGATTTCCCGTTGCCGCGAGTTTTCCACGCTTGAGGATCGCGACTTTATCGCACAGGGCTTCGACATCGGAGAGGATGTGGGTCGACATAAATACTGTCGTACCTTTTTTTCGGAGACCGATGATCAGCTCCCTGATCTCACGCCGCCCGATCGGGTCCAGGCCGCTCATCGGTTCGTCAAAAAAAACGATTTCGGGTTCGTTGATCAGCGCCTGTGCGAGACCAACCCGCTGCAACATGCCTTTTGAAAATTTGCGAAGCTGTTTGTTCCAATCCTTTTCGTCGAGGCCAACCTGTGCGAGGAGTTCGGATGCTCGCTTTGTACGTTCGCCGCTGTCGAGTCCGAACAGCTCGCCGAAATATTTCATCAACTCGGACGCCGTCAGGTAATCGTAAAAATACGGGTTCTCGGGGCAGTAGCCGATCCGTTTGTGCATCGAAACATCCGCAATGTCGTGGCCAAGAATTCGCGCCGTGCCGGACGTCGGAAACAGTAGGCCCATGAGGATCTTGATCGTTGTAGTCTTGCCCGCCCCGTTGCCGCCGAGGAAACCGAATATTTGACCGGGCACTACGTCAAGCGAAAGGTCTTCTAATGCGCGTACCTTTTTCTTACGCCAAAATCCTACATCGTAATCCTTTGTCAGATTTTCGATCTCGAGAGCGTGTTTCATAATTCTAGGCAATTGGTATCTTCGATCGGGGCCAGTCGGTGACCGCTTCACACTTGCTCGTATCCAGCCTATACGGGACTCCGCTCGGATCGACAAGTTGATCTTCCTGATCGATCCGCAATGCTGCACCATTTGGAAGCCTGGCATTTGAAAGCAGCGGGAGTATCTCTTGCCACCGCGTCGCGCATCGTCCATTGCGCTCGGCGAATATTTTCAGAACAGGATTTATCAGGTCACGTTCGTCAAGTGAATCGATCTGCATCAACCTAAGCTCGATGTTCTTTTTCGACACATCATCCTGGCTTTCGGCGAGCAGCTGCTTGTACATGTCGCGTGCGACGCTGCGATTTCCGCCTTCGACTTTCATGCGTGCGGCCATCTGCTTGAAAAATAGAGGAGCCCGCGGAACACGCGATCCCTCTTCATAAATTTCCGACGCCCGATCGTAGTTGCCGCGACGCCAATAGATATAACCAAGATATTGGTGAAGGCGCCATTCGTTTGGATTGCTGGCGATTCCTTTTTCGGTCAGTGCGATCGCTTGTTCGGTATCGATCGCCGGCAGGATCGTCGCCCCATAGGAGTACGGCGCGATAAAGTGCGGATCGAGATCCGTCGCATTATTGAGATATGGATAAAGCAGTCGCGGATTCAGCGCCGACATATCGTCGAGATTCAGATTCTCGAGACCGACCGCCGTGATCTTTTTTCCGAAGTACTGAAGCGAGTTCATCCAGTACCAGTCCGCCACCAGGCCTTCCGCACCGAATACGAACCCTTTCATCTGTCTGCCTTGAAGAGCGAGATCTTCATCCTCATAGCCCGCGGGCAGAGGTGGCCGCTGTCTCTCGACAAACCCGCTGAGGGCGAATGCCGCGACGAAGCCCAAAATTATCATAGCGACCGCGATCGCCGTCTTGTTTGCAGTCGACAACATAACGCCTATCTAAAATTTCGCCGGCTAAAAATTAGTATGGTTGCCGCGATGAGGATCGCGTCGAACACGATCGCATAAAGGATAGCTCCGCCAACCATAGCAAGCGGCGGAACTTCGCCATGTGCGGCGTTTGTTACAAACGTAAAGTGCGAAAGGTTTGGAAGAAGATAATAGATAGCGTCCAGAACATACCTTGCTCCTTGCGACTCCAGGCTGACGCCGAGATCCCGGAGAGATGAGCTGAAATGTCCGATCACAAATACAAAAAACGTCAGAAGAGCGGAGAGGGAAGGCGAGGAGAAAGACGAGAAAAGTATCGCCACGGCGGTCAAGATCGTTAGCTCAAAAAAAATGAGAATAATTGTTGCCCAGACCGGGCCAGCAAGGTCCATTCCGCCTACCGACGCAAGCGCAACTGAAACTCCGACGCCCATCACCGCTACATTAACAGCGAGCGTCAGGCACAACCCGGCATACTTGCCCACGATAAACTCGCTACGGCCGACCGGCTTGGCAAAGATCGCGAAAACGGTTCGCCTTTCGATCTCTTTAGATACGAGGCCGATACCAACGAAGATCGCGATAAACGCTCCGAACAAGAGCACTGCATTCAGCCCGATGTTTACGATAGTCCGAGCCTCGTGTCCGTCTGTAAGATCCCCGAGCAGGATGGCGCAAGCGATGAGAAGCAGGACAAATACGACAAGGTTGTAGAGCACGCGGTCGCGCACGGCTTCCCGGAACGTATTCTTTGCAATTGAGATTATCCTTTTCAAGAGCACTAAAAATGAAGGCAAAATTGTATTGGTATTGGCGTATTGAGCCGCGACGAACCGCGTCGCAAAACTATATTAGAACATTTACAGTGCGCGCGTGAAGTGAATTTACTCCTATTACTCAGAAGCGATTTTTATAAGCGAAAAACGCTGTTCCTCGGGGAACCTGATATACCTTTCTGTCGTGACCGCATAAATCGAGCTCTCAGGGTGAAGTTCCATCACTTGCAAATATGAGTTGTCGCGGGCGGCCAGGTCCGAGACAGCCTTTGGGCCCGAGGTTACCATCACTCTCCAGGTTGCCGCCGCTCGTGCGTCTATCGCGGATGCTTTTTTAAATATCGCGACCGAGTCATTTATCTTGCCGTTTCGTTCGAGCAACTCTCCGTACCTCGTCAAAACGAACGGCGACCGCGGATAGATTGTGGCAGCCGTAGCCATTGTATGCTCGGCCGCGACGTCGTCCCCGGAAAGCGAGAACGCTGAAGCCAAATAGGAAAAATCCGTCGATTCGCCTCGCCCTTTTGTAACAGATTCTTCGAGCCAGGGAATTGCCTCGGCATAGCGTTTCTTTTTGAGAAGGAGCAAACCTAATGTTCGTCGACAGTCGGGATTCTCATCGTCGAGCATAGCGGCCGTTTTGAAGAGTGCAACTCCCGATTCAAGGTCCTTCTGATGGTTGGCCTGTGCTGCAATTATCACGCTGGTCAGGCGAACACCTGTATAAAGAAGAAGCGCAATACAGACGACCATGCCGCCGGCGAGGACAAGCCTCGTCCTCGCGGTTAATGCTCCGGTCGACGCCGATGTCTCCAAACTTTCATCCCTTTTTAGCAAGGCCCTTGACGCCACTGCGAGGACGAAGAAAAATATAAGGCCATTTTGCATCACTCTGAATGAGTAGGCGCTGACGACAGAGCTTGCCAGAAACATAAGCAAGCCGATGAGGGCCGCCAGCGCGTGGAGCGGTACGCTGCGGAAATTGCGTAGAGCCCGGAACAACATGATCGTAATACCCGCGAGGAACCACAGAAAAATTACCGCACCCGTGACGCCGAGCTCCGCCGCGATCTGCATAAATTCATTGTGAGCATGTGCGACGATTCCGAGCTCTCCGTAAATGAGATTTGGATCTCCAGGATGCTGCTGTGCATATTGTTCTCGAAAATTATTAAATTGAAAGCCATAGTTATCGGCGCCAACGCCATTGATAGGAGCCGACCGCAGCATCTCGAACGAAACCGAATTCAACAGGATGCGAAAATTATTGCTGTACTCTGAACCCGACGTGTCGTTAAGACGAGCGAGAATTGGAACTTGAGCCGACGACGTAACGAGTGAAAAAAGAAACAAGGGTACGGGAGCGGCAGCGATGAGGACAACTGCCACAGCGAACTTCGGCCCGTACCTTCTGAATCGCGCAAAAGCGAAAATCAGGACCGCCATCGAACTAACGACAGCGCCGAAAAGGAACCAATTAACTCGCCCGGCCGTCGAGTAAATGAGAAGCCACATCAGCACGACCGAAGTAAGACCGAGATAGATCGTTCGGCCAGACGACCTCAACACAAAGACAAGGAGTAGAGGAAGCAGTGTTACGATCTGTTCACCATATTTCGCGAAACGGACGCGAAAAGACGTGTTGCCCCCAAACGCCGTAATTGACAGAAAGTCGAATAGTGCGAGTATCGCAAATACGACGAGCACTAACGCAAACATCCGGAGCAATTTTCCGAAATGCCGGCCGTTGTCCAGGAGATATCTGAAGATTAAATAAAAAATAAGGTACTCGCCCCATATCAGCGTATGGTGGATAGCTGATTTCCACGAGGGAGCCCAGAGCGCGGAGAGTCCGCTCCACAAAATAAAAAGCAGGAGCGGAAGCACGATAAAACGCGATTCGGTTTTGGACAACCTCAGATCCAATGTGTGGGTGTTGAGCGTGAGATACGCGAGGGTTGACAATAGAAAGAAGGACGCAGCGATCTCGACCCGCCACATGTGGATAAACGTTGTCCACGCAGGGAGCGGGGCTGTGAGTGCAAGCATTACAACGCCGAGACCGATATAGAACGGGATCCCGGGATTCCAGGGTTTAGGTGTGGCCGAAGGCTGTGTCATCAGAATGATGCGGGATAAAAAGCGAAAGGGAAACGATTAAGTAATATAATCGTTTCCCCGTTCAAGTCCAACAAAGTTGGAGCAAGGCCTACTACTGCTGTCCCATCGGGTTAGCACTGGTACCGGTTACATAAGCACCGCCAAGTGCAGTTCCGCCAACCGCGAGGTCGTCAGCGGTTTCGATAACCTGAACGTAAACCACACCATCGGTAGCGATACCAAAGTTACGTGTACCCGTAGCTGTGATTCCGGTCGGCGTAAGCGGTTTCGCAGTGATCGCAAACGAAGCGGGGTTTGTTCCCACTACGTACTGAAACGACTGATATTCCAAACCGAAGCCGCTCTTTGTTCC
>JBDTWZ010000061.1:0-16477 GCA_040006435.1 Acidobacteriota bacterium | reverse complement strand
ATAGTAGTATCCCGAGGCTCAAGACCCATCCCGGATTAGGTAGCCCGTCAACAGCAAAGTTTGGTATCTTTTTGCAATGCTTACGAAATTTCTTACTGGAGTTGCCGTGTTCTTCGCGATTTTCATGCTCGCGGATCCGGTCGCCGGGCAGCAGTCCGCTCGCGAGCGCGGCATCAAACCTTTACCGCGAAGGTAAGTTTACGGAAGCTATCGAGGTTCCTTGAGAAAAGCGTCGCCACGAACGAGAAAGACCGGATCGCATGGATATTTCTCGGCGGGGCGTACGTCCACGCTAAAGAATCGGACAAGGCGATGAAGGCTTTCGGCAACTCGAATATAAAGCAATCGGCGCCGCCGCCTAAATATGAAAAAACTGTAAAGATCACGTATAAGCCCCGGGCGGGTTACACCAACGAGTTACGACTAAACCTCAGCTCAGGAACCGTCAGGATCGCCGTTGAGTTTCAGGCCGACGGAACCATCGGTTTTGTCTTCCCGCTTCAGACCGTCAACATGGATCTGGTTCCGCCGTCCGTGAATGCCGCAAAAGGAATTCAATTCGAGCCAGCGATCAAAGACGGCAAACCGGTGACTGTGATCTACCTGGTCGAATACGGTTTTTCGATCCGATGATGTAGGACAACAAAAAAGCGCTCGCGCGGCCGCCTTTTTTTTGCACCATTTACTTGCACGGTGTGCTCCCTGGAAACCGTTTCGTCGTGAACACTTCCGCCTTTGTCGAGGGGCATCGCCAAGTTGCCGTATAAACGTGGGGGCGAAGTCCGCGGCTGCATTTCATATCGCCTTTTATAAGCTCCCACTTACAATCGCATTCGCCGACGCCTTTTGAGTTGCGGCCTGTCCGCTCCGGGCGGAAGTTCGGATCGTTCGGGTCGAGACCCGGCGGGAACGGGTCGATGTCGGGCCCAATTGGACTCGTAGACAGATTAATGTCAGGTACAGGTCCGCCGGTCACGTATGTAGTATCGATGTCTGACTGGTTCGGCTTGCCGTCGCAGTCAATATCGGCCGCGGGATCGCACGGCTTTCCGGTTCGGGACGCGTTCCGCATGCTGCTACAGCAGACCTTACCTCCGACCTTCTGTTGTACCCAGTCCCGGACGACGCGTCGGTAAGCTTCCAGAAGACCCGGGTCGTCACTGTGCTGCGGCACCGCACGAAAGATCTGAAAACCGCACATCGAAACAGTGATGGCGTTACCCTTGACCTCGGTCAACGGGCTCTGCACATCGGTGCAGCTTGTCGATCTGTCGAACCACGGCGCCGGCTTTTCACACTTTGTCTCGGGCGGCGTGTCATCATCATCATCACCATCCACACCGTCGCACGCGCCCCTTAGATTCAGGCACGAATCCATATTGCCGTCCTTGCTTCTTGCTTTGAGCGCTTTACAAAAAGCCTTTCTTTGTTCGACCGGCAATTTTGCCATTTCGACCGGACACGCGTCGGTCGCGAGGATGCCGAAGCAGCGCGGAGGAGCCATGCCAGGGAAATTCACGGCGAGAAGCAGGCCGCAGACGTAGCAACCGCACGCAGGCTTTCGGTTGGATTCAGGGTAATTCTGTTGGCCGAACGACGTCGATGGCGGGCGTGTAACAAAACCCGCGCCGAGCAGCAGTAAGAATGTTGCCGATATGATCAGAATTCGAGAGCGTCTTTTCATCTTCATGCCTCCGAATTTGTCCGACCTACTCTCAAGGCCAGATCCAGTAAAAGGCGGCCGCAGGGCCGCCTTGTTATGTTTTCCTAGTTTTTCGCAACCTGGGGCTCTGCAGGAATCGTAGTTCCCTGCGATGACCAGGCCTGCCAGCGGCCATCCCGCTTTATCCACGTATCCGTGTAGCGGATCTTTCGGTCGAACGCGGCTCCTTTTTCGTCCTTGCCCTTAAGGCGAAAGACACCGGTGATCACCGCGTAGTTTCCGTCGATGCGAATGTTCATCCCGGTCGTCTCGACCAAATCAAACGTGCTCTTGTCGTCGACCGTATCGGCTATGTCCTCTGCTCGGCTCATCAGCTTCGCACTCTGGCTGCTGATGCTGGTAAAGTCAGTCGCATAGTTCTTCTCGAACCACGTCCTGTCTTTCTTCCACACAGCGTTGTTCCAGTCCTGTTCGAGATACCAGAGCATGGCGTAATCGTCGAGATCATTGCCGGCATTGCTGACAACCTGCCAATTTCCACTTCTTTTTTCTAAGAAATGAACGCTGCGGGTATAAAAGGTCTCTGGTTTTCCGCCGGTACCGTCGGGTGTCCAAACTGTGTTGCGATGCGTAATGGTCGCCGTCATCGGCGTGCACGAGATAATGTAATTATCGTAAGTCACCTTGTCGGCGCCAGCCGGGTTCGCTTTATTGCGTTCGAAGGTACCCATCGTTGCTTCGATCGCCGCGTGTTTACCTTGCATGCCCGGAAAGCCCATATAATCATCGGCGTAGAACGCCATCAGCGCCGTCTTGTCCCCTGCCTGTCCCGCCTTTCCCCACGCCGTATCGAATGCCGCAAGAGCTTTCTTGTCTGTATCGCTACATTCGGCTGCCGCCGTGAATGCGGTTGCCAAAATGATCGTAGCCAAAAGTATCGTAGATCTCATGTAGTTCTCCTCCTAAATGCACTTCGCCAAAAGAAAAAGCAAGGACACTGTGCCCGCGTCCTTGCCCGGAATGATCGATATGATCATTTGCCCGAATTTGTGTTGGTGTTCGCGGTGGGTGGACCCGTTGCCGAGGTATTGGCGGCCGCGGATGCGCCGGTGATCGGTGTCGCTTGGCCGCTTACCTGTCGCCAGCCGTCCTTTGTCTTGCTCCAGACCTGGGTGACGCGAAGCGGACCTTCGATCTTCTTACCTTTATTTATTCCGGTCGCCGTCGCCCGTACAATAACAACGGCACCCGTGCCTTCCGGATTCGACCGAACGTTTATCTCGTCATAGGCAAACGAATCGAATTTTGTCTCGCCGGATTTTATCGAGGCGAGCCGCTCAGCCCTGGTTTGAACCGCGCCGTCGGGATTGACCAGCATGTAGTTCTCGCCGTAAATCTTGTCGAGTGCCGCAACGTCATTCTTCGCCAGAGCAGCGGCCGTATCGTTAACGAGCTTCTTGATCTCGGTCTCGACTGCTGCGGAGTTCGCAGCCGGCGCCGTTGCCGAGTTGTTGACGGCATTCGCTGGTTTGTTCGCTGAATTTGTATTTGATTCTGGGGCACATGCAATTAGAAACGATGCCGTGATCAGCATCGTGAAATAAAGAAACTTGCGCATAAATTTTCCTCTCAAAAAGAAAGGGATGCTAGGGTGTGAGCAAAACAGTCCGCTACCGCATCCGTTTGGCAGCTCGCGTGCTCGTTGCCGGGGAACCTGGTTGGCTGGAAGATGAGGTGAGTTATACGCCCGATGCGTCAGTGAGTCAAGTCAAAACTGGAATGAGAGGAAACGCAAAACTTACTTGATCTTCTTCAAGCTTCCTTGCCCGCTGATCTGGCGATTGCCGGCGACCTGCTCAGCTTTGGCGAACGCGCGGAGAAAGTTTTCGCCGAGAACCTTGCGGATCTCCGTTTCAGTGTATCCGCGGCGAAGCATTTCATATGTCACGAGCGCAAGGTCTTCCATGCCGTTCATACCGGCCGGAAGAAAGGGTACGCCATCGAAATCCGAACCGATCCCGACATAGTCGATCCCCGCGACCTTCTTGATGTGATCGATGTGATCGACGATTCGCTTATAGTCGGCGATGTAAATAGGATTTTCCGCGAACAGTTTCCGTTCGGCCGCGTTAAAACCGAGCGGATCGTTCTTGAATTGTTCGCGAAACGCGTCGATCTGTGGTTTTAAACGCGCGGCACGGGCATTCTCTTCGTCGTTCGTGCGCTTGTCGAGAAACGACGGATAGAAGTTGATCATTATCACACCGCCGTTTTGAGCAACGCGCTTCAAAACTTCGTCGGGGACATTTCGTGTGTGATCGCTTACTGCGCGAGCAGACGAGTGCGACGCTATGAGCGGAGCGGTTGTAACATCGAGTACGTCATTCATGACCTTCACCGAGACGTGCGAGATATCGACGAGCATCCCAAGCCGGTTCATCTCGCGTACAACTTCCTTGCCGAAGTCGGACAATCCGTTGTTCTTTACCTCGCCCCGATGAGCATCAGCCCAGTCGTGGGAAACATTGTGCGTGAGCGTCATGTAGCGAATTCCGAGACGGTAAAAGTTGCGCAGCGCGTACAACGAATTCTCGATCGCGTAGCCGCCTTCGATTCCCATGAGCACGCAGACCTTATCGGCTTTTTTCGCGCGGCGGATCTCGCCGGCGGTCGTACACAGGTTAAGCGCGCCGGGATGTCGTTCGACCTCGCGATACGTCGCATCGATCATGTCCATCGCCCGCCGCATCGAATCATGCGTTAACATACGACCTCCGCCAACGTAGATCGAAAAGAACTCACCTGTGATGCCACTTGCTTTGAAGCGGGCAAGATCGGTATGAAACGGATCGCCGTCGTTGTGAAACTTTCCGACGGAGTTCGTCGCGAGATCGAAGTCGTCATCGACCATCGGCGACGGTATGTCGTTATGTCCGTCCACGATAATTGCCTTCCGATGGATCTTCACGGCCTGAGCCCAGATCTTCGGGTCAGCATCTGTCGGCATGGTCTGAGCAATACCGAGCGAGCACAAAAATGCGATTAGACACAGAGCGTTTACTGATTTCATACTTTCTTAAATAAAGGTGCGTGCGTTTGATAGTCTAGCGTCAATCCATAAAATTCGGAACTCCAAAAAAAAACGGGACAGCTTTACGAAGCTGTCCCAGGGCGTTCTTGAGGAGGAAGGGAACTTCCTTCGAGTCGATAACTTTTCCTAAAAGTTTTTCGACCTGAACATGGGATGCCGTGCAAGGACTGCGTGTTGTCGCGCTGTTTTCATTCGCTGGAACACATATTGCAGGGGATTTCGATGCCGTTTGCGTTACTACTAGCGCTAAGTTGTTCAAACTTAAGGCTTAAAATCTGAAGCCCTGCATTTCGCCCTGAGGTCCGCCAACGATAACTCTCAAATTTCGTTATGTGGAGGGTGACATAATACGTTACTGCGCCGGATTGGCGTGCTCTCCGCAATGACATTCAAATCTCGAACAAGCCGCAAGAAAAGTATCAGGAAATACGACCCAGCCACTCGGAAAGAGCGTTCTGAGCGCGCGACGGCTGAACTCAACGCTCCTCCGGAAACCGACGATCGCTATAGGGATTTTATCGAGAAACTTCCCGTTCTGTTTTACGCCGTCAAGTGGAAACCCCCTTACCCGCCGATCTATGTAAGCCCGGCATTCGAGATCTTCGGTTATCCGCTGGACGACTGGCTGAACGATCCGAACATCTGGATCAAGGTGATTCATGAGGACGACCAGACTCGCGTTTTCGAAGAGACCGTCGAATCAACGAAAACTGGCAAGAATGTACAATATGAATATCGCGTTATAGCCGCAGATGGAACCGTGCACTGGGTCCGCGACCGGGGCTGCCTGATCCGGGACGATAGCGGGAATATCACGCATCGTCAGGGTGTTATTGCCGACATAACACTGAGCAAGAAAGCCGACGACGAATCGGAAAAACGGGAAAAACTTTATCGCACACTAGCCAAGAACATTCCGGCGACGGCCGTGTTGCTCTTCGATCACGATCTGCGTTACACCCTGGCCGAAGGTGAGCAGCTCGGACGTCACCACTATTCGCAGGACATGGTCGAAAACAAGACCGTTTGGGAAGTCTTTCCGAGGGACGTCGCGGATGAATGGTCGGCATATTATCGCCGTGCTCTCGCGGGCGAGCATTTCAGTCTGGAGCGAAAGGAGGGGGAAACCTGTTTTCAGATATACCTAATGCCGGTCCGGGACGAGAACGGCGCCATATTTCAGGGAATGGTGATGTGGCAGGACATCACCGATCAAAAGCGTGCGCTCGAGGCTCTCGAGGAGAGTGAGTCACGCTACCGAAACCTGTTCGAAAACGCCAACGATATAATTTATGTTCACGACCTCGAAGGGAACTATCTTTCGATCAACCAGGCCGCCGAACGGGTATTCGGCTTTCCGCGCCAAGAGGCCCTGAAGATGAACATCCGGCAGATCGCAGCGCCCGAACACTTCAAACGGGCGCGCGAAAAGCTCAAAAAGAAGATCGCCGGAGCCGCGCAGACGAGCTATGAAATGGACTGCATGACAAAGGACGGCCGGCGAATCACCCTTGAGATAAACAGTGTCGCTATTCGCAAGGACGGCGTTCCCGTCGCCGTTCAGGGAATCGCCCGCGACGTTACCGAGCGAAAACAGGCCGAGAGAGCGTTGCAGGAAAGCGAGGCTAAGTTCCGAACGCTGGCTGAGACCGCTTCGGACGCGATCATCACAATCGACGATCGGGGCATCATCTCGTTCGTAAACGCAGGCGCCGAGAAGATATTTGGATATAAAGAAAGGGAGATGATCGGCCAACAGTTGGCGATGCTTATTCCGGAGCGTTTTCGCGATAGGCAAGGATTTGGCCTCAAACGCTATTTTCGTTCGGGTAAGCGCGGGACTCCATGGAAAGCGGTTGAGTTGCCGGGGCTGCATCGAGACGGGTGTGAGATCGAACTAGAGCTTTCGTTCGCCGAGTACGATAAAGATGGGCAGCGGTTTATTACTAGTGTCATCCGCGACGTCACGGAGCGAAAACGCTCTCAGGAGGCGCTGAAGGAGAGCGAGTCCAGATTCCGCGATCTTTTTGAAAACGCCAACGACCTGATCTATACACACGATCTCCAGGGAAAATTTACTTCGCTCAATCGCGCCGGCGAGCGGATAACGGGATACTCGCGCGACGAAGCGCTGAATATCCATATCTCCGCGTTAGTGGCTCCTGAATACCTCGAATACGCTCAGCGAATGACGTTGCGAAAACTTGTGGGTGAAATACCGAGCTCATACGAACTAGAGATCAAAGCGAAAGACGGTCATCGGGTAATGCTGGAACTCAGCACGCGCCTTATCTATCAGAACGACGTGCCGATCGGTGTCCAGGGGATCGGCCGGGACATTACGTCCCGCCGCGCGGCCGAGGAACAACTACTTCATAACGCACTTCACGATTCTCTGACGGACCTTCCGAATCGAACCGAATTTATGCGTCATCTCCAGTCCGCGGTAGAGCAGGCAAAGGGCGATCCGGAGTTTAAGTGCGCCGTATTCTTTCTCGACCTCGATCGGTTCAAGATAGTCAACGACAGCCTTGGGCATGTGATCGGCGACAAGCTGCTGGTCGGAATTGCAAAGAGGCTAAAAACCTGTGTCCGCCCGCACGACATAGTCGCCAGGTTCGGCGGTGACGAATTCACGATCCTCCTCAACGGAATTAATGAACCGAGCGAAGCGACAGTGGTCGCCGAGAGACTGCAGCAAAAATTGGCGGCCCCGTTCAAGTTCGGGAATTACGAAGTCTTTAGTTCAGCGAGTATCGGGATAATCGTGTCTGACGGAATCGACCGCGAGGCAGAAGATTTCTTACGCGACGCCGACACCGCCATGTATCGCGCGAAAGAAGCAGGCAAAGCTCGATGTGAAGTTTTCGATCGAGAAATGCACGCCGAGAACATGAATCTCCTTCAGGTTGAAACGGACCTCAGACGGGCCCTAAGCAGAAACGAGTTGGAGGTCTTTTATCAGCCGATCGTGAATCTCGAAAACGATCAGTGCTCGGAATTTGAAGCTCTAATTCGCTGGAACCATCCGATCCAGGGCTACATCGCACCGAAGGATTTCATTTCGGTCGCTGAAGAATCGGGACTGATCATTCCGATCGGTCTATGGATCCTCGAGGACGCGTGCAAACAGACCCGGCATTGGCAGAAGAAGCTGGTCGGACACAAAAACCTCTCGGTCAGCGTAAATCTGTCGGCCAGACAGTTGATGCATCCGGCGCTGCGCGGACAGCTCGACGAGATTCTACGAACGAGCGGATTGGATCCTCGATTTCTGAAGCTCGAGGTCACAGAAAGCACCGTGATCGAGCGCAGCGAAACCGCACTGGATGTTCTATCGGGAATAAAGGCCCTCGGCATTTCGCTTTCGATGGATGATTTCGGAACAGGATATTCCAGTTTGAGTTATCTCCACCAATTCCCATTCGAACGGCTGAAGATCGACCGGTCGTTTGTCGACAAGATGGATCACGATCCAAAAAGCGAGGCGATCGTAAGGACGATACTTTTACTTGGCAAAAACCTGAATATGGAAGTTGTCGCAGAAGGAATCGAGAGCTCACGTCAATTGGATCTGCTCCGGCATCTCGGCTGCAGCCTCGGGCAAGGCTTTCTCTTTTCACGCCCATGCGATGCGATCCGGGCTGAAAAGTACTTGAGTGACCACATCAAAGAGAAAGAATCGGCGTCGCTGAGCCCGTACCCGCCTGCTGGTGACCTCGTCGAAGTCCCGCAAATTCAATAGGTCAGCTCTGCCTCTTTCTCCGGAGAAGCCTCCGAAGAAAGCAGTCGTCTCTCAACCATTCACTATTGACGATTCACGATTCACGATTCACGATTCACTTTTCACTTTTCACTATTCCGCGGCTTGGCGTTTTTGACGTACTTATCGAACCATTGGAGCATTTCGTAGAGCGTATGCTCGACGGACTCCTTTGCCGAGTATCCGTGCGATTCAAGCGGCAGCATCACGAGCCTGGCGGTGCCTCCGTTACCGCTGATCGCCGCGAATAGTCGTTCGGATTGGATCGGGAAAGTTCCCTGGTTGTTATCTGCTTCGCCATGGATAAGCAGGATGGGTTCGTTGATCTTGTTTGCGTAGAAAAAAGGTGAAATGTCCGTGTAGAGTTTCGTTGCCTCCCAAAAATTTCGTCGCTCACCCTGGAACCCAAACGGCGTCAGGGTGCGATTGTATGCACCGCTGCGTGCGATTCCGGCGCGAAAGAGGTCGGAATGCGCAAGAAGATTTGCCGTCATAAAAGCGCCGTAGCTGTGCCCGCCAACGCCGACACGTTCCGGATCGACGACACCCATTTCGACCCCCTTATCAATCGCCGCTTTCGCGGAATCGACAATCTGCTTGATGAAAGTATCGTTGACCGTTTCAGGGTTGCCGACGACGGGCATCGTAACGTCATCCAAAACCGCGTAGCCCTGAAGCAAAAAGAACAGGTGCGAGATCCCTCCGATCTGGGTAAATCGATCCGTTGAGCCGGAGATCTGCCCGGCCGTTGCAGCATCTGTGAACTCGAGCGGGTATGCCCAGACTACGGTCGGCAGCCGCGTCCCTTCTTTGTATCCCGGCGGCGTGTAAAGTGTAAATGAAAGCTCGACGCCGTCTTCGCGCTTATATTTGACCAGCTGTTTCTTGATCCCCCGGAGCTGCGGGGACGGATCCTTGAAGTCGGTGATCTTGCGATCGAAGACGGCGATGCACTGGGTCCCGAGCTGACACACCTGATGAAAATGAACATTGGGCGGTTCGATGGAAGACTCTTTGCGCGTCAGGAACGTCGTGCCGATGTCGTCGATCATACCGAGAAAACTTTCGTACTCGCCGGTCGCGGAGCGAAAGATCTCTTCCGTTTTCAATGTCTTCAGATTCATGCGTCGAAAGAACGGGCGGTCGCCCTCGGGGGTGGAACCCGCTCCGGTTAAAAAGACGTAGTCGCCATTCATTCTTATTACGCTGGCCCCGTGTGGCAATAGCCGGGTGACGGGCTGTCCGATCTCGTTGTAGCGGTCATTAATATTCAAGTCGGCGACCAACTTAATGGACGACGGATCTCGATAGTCGATCATGAAGATTCGCCTGTGGCGTGTGTCTCGATCGAAATCGTAAAACCACATCATGCCGTTAGTCTCGCCAAACTGGCGTCCCTGATAGCGATGCTCAATTTTCAAAAGCTCCGATGGTGGGTTTGAGAACGGTGCAGCAAGGGTAATCAGCCGGTCCCGCGGCGTTATTTTCTTACGCGGGTCGCCGCCGTCCAGTGCCTCGGCCCAGATCAAGGTTGAAGGCTCGGTCGGTATCCACCCCGAGCCTCGGGGACCGGTCGGGACGCCTTGTATGGGAATATTATCCTGCAGCGGAAGGTTAGCGATCGTCTTAACGCTCTTGCCGTCACTATCCCAAACTTCAAAAGTCTTCGGAAAGCGGCTGTATGGAAATTGATAAGAGAAGGGCCGCAAGATCCGAGAAATCCGAATGTACTTTCCATCCGGTGAAAAATCCACTGTGTCATAGATCGCCGGCGCTCCTATCGTTCGCGTCCTTCCGCCGGTATCGACTAGAGCGATCTGCGAAGTCGCATAGTATTCGAAGAGATTTTCGTCGTTCGGGCTTTTCAGAAGATCTTGAAAAGTTTGGACTGCCCCAGTCCTGCCTGACGTTTCCTGAATATTGGCTTCGGTCGGCGTGATATTTTGATACTTTGGCGCCGGGTTTCGTTTCGACGGGACGGCCGTGGCGAGGATGTTTCGGGAGTCTACCCACGAAAACCCGCCGAACGCCGTGTTGACGAGAATATTCTTGACCTTTGTAGCTTTCGCTGTTGCGGCGTCTATTATCCAGAGCTCCACGCCTGCCGGTGTGACGTTGCCGGCAGCGATATATTTCCCGTCCGGCGACCACTGCGGCTGAATAATCTGCGCGGCCGGCGGAAAAGTGACCGGAAATTCCCTGCCGTCGGAAATATTCTTCAGTTTGATCCCGACCGAATACGGCTGCCGATGCTGTCCGTTAGTGTTCGGGTTTATCCGCAAGCCCGCCAGCCGAAGCATGGGTTGGGCAAGTTCGGAGATAGGCGGATAACGGAGCGGCTCGAGAAGAGCCATTCGATCGCGCGTCGGCGATACCGAGACGCCGGGGATCGAGGCCGAATTCAGGACGGCAGCTACGTCCTTCGGCGGCTGTTTGTACGAGCCCTGTCCGAAGACGATCGCTGGGAAAACCAGGAATGCGAGTAATCGGATAACTTTGATTTTCATATTTTTCTTCGCGACTTTGCCGCACTCCACTGCTTCTGCCTTCTGGGTACCGCCTTCTGCTTCTGCCTTCTGCCTACTGCTTTCTTCCTACTGTGCCCGCATCGCGTCAACGATCTTCCCGGCGATCGACGGGATCGGCTCGCGATCGTTTGCGTGATTCTCGGTAAAGACAACGAGCACAAATTTCAGACCTTCCGCCGTTTCAATGTACGCGGCGTCGTGCCGCGATTTGCTCGTCCAGCCGGCTTTGGACCAAAGCTTTACACTGGTGAGCTTTTTGTCGATCAACATCTTGCCTGTGAAACCCGTTGCCTGATCGTCAGCGTCTTTCGATTCCTTGTATGGATCGCGTTTCATCAGCTCCATCATCTGGCGGCTGCGATCGGGGTTAACCATCCGCCCGAGCGCGATCTCAGCTAACAGGCGGGCGGTCGCGTTTGTCGTCAGCATGTTTCGATTTTCGCCTTTGTATTTTCTTGTCTGCTGCTCGATCCCATAAGCATCCTCGCAGAAAGTCTTCTGATTGATGTTTATTCCCGAATATCCCATCGAGGAAAAGTATCGATTGACACGATTTCTTTTGAACTGCCATTTGTCGAAAGCGGTCTGCGGAAGTTCGGCTCCGCTGGACGTATCCGTAAGAACATCGAGGATGTATTGCGTCGCCTCGTTCGACGAATCCACGATCATGTCCTTCAGGCCCCGCATCAGCTCCGGAGTCGGCTTTATCTTCCTGTCCTGAAGCTGTTGATGGAGCGCGGCCATATAAAACATCTTCACGACACTCGCCGGGTAGATCGGCTGATCGCCTCTAATATCGGCCCATCGAAGATTGTGCAGATCACGAACGTCGATCAGTGTGGCCGCGATATCCTCGTACTTGAATCCGGCCCTCGGGTATGAATTGAGGACCTCACCGACCGCGGTGTTGAGCAGCGTTCGGAGTTCGGGTGAATCGCGAAAATTCCGGGGCTGATAATCTTTCGGTGGTGTGATCTCGGTACCCTTCGCGGACGTCTGTCCAAATGACACGAGGCACAGCAGCAAAATACAAAATACAAGCCGCAAAAACTGACTCATTAAATTTTCCACGGGTTTTCTTTACTGAACGAGAATTTTTAGAGTATAAACTAAAAGCCCTATCTGAAAAAGAACCTCGTCTGACGATAGTGGGTCATTCTGAACACTCGACGCGGTTTTTTGTTTGAGCGTAGCACGGGCTTCAGCACGTGGGTAGGATCTGCCGAGAATCGCTCGAGGCGTTTTCAACGCCCTTCCACTGGCAAGCCCGCTAAAACGGGCTCGGCACCCTTTCCTACGAGGTCCCACGCCGTAAACGGCATGGCTACGCGAAGGCGTTCGAGCGGGGAAATGTAATCGATTTAAACGAACCCGGTACCGTCTCACACTAACATGACAGAAGAAAAACTCGTTCGCGGTCTCGGCCGATGGGATCTAACAGCGATCGCGATCAACACCATCATAGGTACCGGCATCTTTATTTTGCCGGCCCGTGTTACCGGCCTGATCGGAAGCTACAGCCTTTTTGCGTTTGTCGCATGTGCTCTGATCGTAGGCCTGATCGTCCTGTGCTTTGCTGAAGTTTCGAGCCGTTTCGAATCGACGGGCGGGATGTATGTGTACGCCCGAGAGGCATTCGGACCGGTCGTCGGTTTCGAGGTGGGGTGGCTCTACTGGATAGTTCGGGTCGCGACCTTCGCCGCGAACTGCAACGCGCTCCTGATCTATCTCAGCTTTTTCTTTCCCGGCGCAAACGAGGGTGCGGTGCGCATCGCCGTGATCAGCCTGATCGTCGTGGGTATGGCGGCCGTGAACGTAATCGGGGTGCGCGAGTCGGCGATCCTGACAAACGTTTTCACCGTCGGCAAGATAGTTCCCCTGCTGGTGTTCGTCGGCGTCGGGCTATTTTTTCTCCAGCCGGCAAACTTTCACCTCGATCAAATTCCCGAAACGGGAAGGTTTTCCGAGGCGGTGCTTCTTTTGATATACGCCTATGTCGGTTTTGAGGCGGCGGTGATACCCGCCGGCGAGGCCAGGGACCCGCGAAAGAATCTGCCGTTCGCATTGCTCACCGCGCTCGCGTTCTGCACCGTACTTTTTATTCTGGTCCAGGTCGTCGCGATGGGGACGCTCGATAATCTCGCTGCTTCTGAGCGGCCGCTTGCCGACGCCGCCACGAAGTTCATGGGCGGATTTGGCGGAGTCTTCATAGCCGTCGGAGCCCTCATTTCGATCCTCGGAAATCTTAATGGCGGATTTCTGGCATCGTCTCGTCTGCCGTTTGCGATCGCCGAGCGGGGTGAACTGCCGAGGATACTCGGCCGTGTTCACAAGCGTTTCAATACACCATATGTCGCAATTATCGCGACTGCCGTCGTCGTTCTAATTGTCACGATACAGAGTTCGTTTTTTACCGCGGTCACGATCGCTACGGTGACCCGGCTGCTCGTATACGCTACTACTTGCCTGGCCCTTCCAGTTTTTCGATATAAGAAAGAAAGTGTTCCCCCCGCAAGATTTATGGCCCCGATGGGGATCCTCGCGTCGATACTGTCCATCCTTTTGATCGGATGGCTTTTGACGGACAAGAAAGTGCTCAACGAGGGGCTGCCCATACTGATCGCGGCAGCCATCGGGTTGGTCGTCTATTTCCTATACCGTACACTTGGTAATAGGACTAGCCCGTCCGCTTCAACTTCGGAGATCTCATGAGAAAACTTTTGTTCATATCGATTGTGCTCTTTCTGCTTCCGCTCGCGGTCAGTTCGCAGAACGTCGTCGTCCCGATCGTCGAAATAAAACTGGGCGGGTTGATGGGCGGCGTACAGAACGGCAAGTGGCTCGCGCCGTCGAGCGTCTCGCCGAAAATGCCGGCGGAGACCGAGTTTATTCTTATCGGCCACAATGGGGTGGAAGAAGGCGGGGTTACACAAGGGACAAAAACACGCCAACAGGATGTGTGCCCGGATTTTACCCGCATGGAGTTCGAGCTGAAGGCCGACAGCGGCGTCGCGCTCGGCTCTAGTGCGAAATGGAATCCGGTCCCGCGCATGCCGAAGCCGATCGACCCGAACAGCCAGGTCTATAAAACCGTCGTCGCAAATTTTTTGAAACGAAAAGGTATCCCGCGCCCGGTTGTGCACATTAAAGAAGCTTTCCGTGTCGATCTGGAGGGCGACGGCGTTGAAGAAGTTGTTCTATCCGCGACCTACTACAAGAACGGCCTTTCGTCCGACGCTCGGCCGGGCGACTATTCGTTCGTGATCGTTCGTAAGGTTACGGGCAAGGTCGTCACGGACCACCTTTTGGAGGGCGACTTTGTTCTGCGACGAATCAAATTCGGCGCTCCGACCGAGAACCATATCTCGGCAATTGCCGATCTCAACGGCGACGGTAAAATGGAGATCGTGTTGTACGGATTTTATTACGAGGGCGATTTCGCAAGCGCCTTTGAAATGAAAAAAGGCCGGCCGGTAAAGATCAAGGAATTCGAGATCGGATGCGGGGTGTAGATCCAGCCACAGAGCACACCGAGAATATCCAAGGAGCCTCACAACAAAAGCTCTGTGCCCTCTGTGGCTAATTCGCGTGCTTAGTCGAAGAGTCCTTCGCCAAGAAAGTTCTTCCTGAGATAGCCGATCGTATCCTGCAGAGTCTCTTGCGGGTCACGGGGAGCAAACCCTAACGCCTCTTCCGCTTTCGTCGAATCGAAGTACCAAAAATATTCTGCCTGCTCGACCTCTTTCGATGCCACGGGCGATGCTTTCCCCCAGTTCTTAAAAACGGATTCGATCATCGTCGACCCGGCCATCGCCAGCTTTTTCGGAACTTTCAGCCTCGGTGCCGAGATGCCGCTCAACCTTTCCAGGCGTCCAAAGAATTGAGAAAAAGTCATGTTCGCCGCACCAAGCAGATACCTTTCCTGATGTTTTCCTTTCTCCAGAGCCGATACAAATGCCGACGCTGCGTCACGCGCATCGACGAAATTCAATCCGCCGTTCGGGCTGTAAGGAATTTTGCGTGCGAGGAAGTCGAGCACGGGTTTAGTCGAGCTCAAGCGCTCGTCCTCAGGACCAAGTAGCAGCGACGGATTTAGAATGACCAGCCTTCTGCCCGCGCCGTCGAAGTTCTCGAGAGCGGCTCGCTCCTGATAATACTTCGACGCGTAATAAGCCCACCGCGAAAACACCTCGACCGGCTGAGGAAATGTTTCGTCAACGATCTGCTCGTCCTCGCTGACGGCGATCGTGCCGCTCGACGATGCGAGCACCATCGTTTTCACGCCAGCTTCTTCCGCTGCTTCGCAAAGAACGCGCGTTCCTTCGACGTGAACCTTGTTCATCGCGACGGCGTCTTCGTTGTTGCGCGAGACTTTGCCGGCGAGATGAAAAATAGCCGACACATTCTTCATTGCCGTAGCGACATCGTCGCGATCCGCGACCGAGCCGATCAGCGGTTCGACACCGGAATCGCTCATCCACTCGGGGACCGACGATGCCATCACGCGCAGATTCTTTGCACCGGCATCTATCAACTGGCGAACGATGTGCGTCCCGAGAAATCCCGTCCCGCCGGTTATGAGGATTTTCTTGTCTATTTTCGCTATCGCTTTCTTTTTTGTCATATCAGCGCTGAGATTACAACGGCCAGCCGAAGCCACGAGTCAGAACCGGGAGCGGTAGCGGTAGCGACCGGGCTACCCTTGTACCAAGAGTAGAGTCCCCAGTCCGCCGGCGGGCGGCCCGGTCGCTACCGCTCCCGGTTCTGACTCCTGCCGCCATGGCTCTACTCTGCTCCGCGGTCTCTGCGTTTAAAAACTCACTTCCACGTCCGACGGATCGGGTGAGCTTCGGTATTAAACACGACGCCCTTAAAGTCCAGAGTCTTGTCCGGCGAGAAGAGCAGATAAAAATACTTAAACGTCTCGGCGAACAAAAAGCTCTGCATCGCGTCCGACTTCTCTTTCGTAACGACGCTTTTTAGATGAGCATAACCAACTTCGGTGCGGCAGTATTTCACAAAGTCGCGCCACATCGTCTCGCCCATCGCGAGATATTTCGGATCGCGCGTGTACTGATAAAGGTAGTAAGTCGACTCGACGATCTCGGGCCGCAGCGGATAGCCCGCGTGCTCGACCTTTCCCGTTTTGTAATCGTAAACCTCAGGCTCGATACCATGCACCTGCCACATCTTGAACATCGAATCCTGGAGCGCGCGCGCACGGTTTAGATCACCATCCATAGCCAGAACCGCCGGGAAAAACGCATCAAGGGCTCCGGTCGTAGTGGCCGTCCGCTTGCCCGTGTTCATGTCAGCGTGACCGTACCACAGATCACCAAGGAGGATCGGTCCCGTCACGTTCTTCCTGCTCATGTTCTCGCCCTCGTCGGCGAGATACGAGTTGATCTTGTTGATCGAATCCTCCCACATCG
>JBDTWZ010000060.1:0-16563 GCA_040006435.1 Acidobacteriota bacterium | reverse complement strand
AGAGGGGGGGAGGGGGGGAGAACGTGAAAGATAATTCTTCACCGCCATTCCTTAATCTGTGTACAAGGCTCCGAGTCTCAGAGTCTCCCTTTCTCCCCTTCTCCCTTTCTCCCTTCTCCCTTTCTCCCTGTCTCCCCATCTCCCTTTCTCCCTGTCTCTCTGTCTCTCTGTCTCCCTTTTCCCTGTCTCGTTGTCTTAAACCGTGTGATAACATCTTGCGATTATGACGGACAAAATATTTGCTGACGATATTTTACAGGGTAAAGTTGCGTTTGTAACCGGCGGTGCAACGGGCATCACAGGCGGTGTCGCTCGAGCGTTTGCGCGGCACGGGGCCGAGATAGCAATCATCAGCCGCAAAGAAGAAAACCTGATCGCCCAAAAACAATTTATCGAAGAGAGCGGCGGGAAGTGTTTCGCGACCGCGGCGGATGTTCGGGATTTTGATGCCGTTCAAGACGCGATAAAAAAGACCGTCGAGCATTACGGCCAAATAGACATCGTCGTCAACGGAGCCGCCGGCAATTTTCTCTGCGCCGCGGATCAACTGTCGTCGAACGGCTTTGGTACCGTCGTCGACATCGACACGAAAGGAACCTTCAACGTCTGTCGCGCCGCGTTTGAGCCGTTAAAGGAAACGAAGGGACAGATCCTCAATATCTCCGCGACGCTACACTACCTCGCCACGCCGATGCAGATACATGTTTCGGCGGCGAAAGCAGGTGTCGATGCGATCACAAGAAACCTATCTGTCGAATGGGGGCGTCACGGCATACGTGTAAACGGGATTGCACCCGGACCGATCGAGGATACGGAAGGTATGAAACGATTATTGCCCGATGCGCTGAAGGAAAAGATCACGAAGAAAATTCCGCTCGGCAGATTTGGTAGGATCGCGGACATTGAAAACGCCGCGCTTTTCATTTGTTCGGATGCCGCGATCTACATCAACGGCGTTACGCTCGTGGTTGATGGCGGGCAATGGCTTTTGGGAACAAGCTTCGGATAGGAATCAAGTGCAAAAGCCCGCGCGTGACTGTTAATTCTCAAATTCCGGTGGAACGGGACCGGCATCGATATCCACGTCAGGTTTTGCCGGAGCTTTTGGATTCAGGATCGCTCGCAACACCATCATCTTCGCAAGTACACGGATCTCGGCCCGGTCGAAGCGATTGGTCAGGGTTTTCGTTTTAGCAAAGTCAGCCTGAGCGAGGACCTGAATCGTCGTGTCGGCCAAACCCAGTTCGCGAGTCAGACCACGGACCATCTGTCCGCCAAATGCACCGACCTGGACCTCACCGTCCTGGATCATTTCTTCAGCGACATCGATGAACTCACCGACCTTTATGAACGCTGCGAGCGTGTCGTTCGCTCGGCCGATGGTTTCTTCGAGCAACGGAAACGCTTTATCGGGATCGGCAGTCGCGTAGCCGGACGCAAGCATCCACGAAAGCAGAAAATCCTGATAATTTTTCGGCGAAGGATTGACCAGCGCTTCGGCATCCCGCATTATTTCAGCCGCAAGTTCCTTGTCGCCCATCTTCGAGACCTGCGAGGCGAGCATACCGAGCGCGACCACTTTTTTGTCGCGGCCCGGTGTCTGCATGATGATCTTACGGGCCTGCGTGATGATCTTCTCGCGCTCTTCTTTCGGCAGAGGTTTCGTCGCGAGGCTCTGTACATCCTCTATCAATTTTTGCTCCGCCTTTTCACGCTCTTCACGCTCGCGCATTTCCGAATCGTAACGGCCGCTGTTCGACATCGCATTGGAGTTGGAATAGTCCTTCGGATAACCAAAGGAGTTGCTGTTCGCGGCGCTCGAAACCGCGTATGCAGAGCTCGCATTGAAATTCGCGTTACGTGTGTTCGAGCTTTTGAATTTCGCGCGGATCTGCGCTGCGCGGCCTGGAGAATATTTCTGAATGATGCTGAGGTACGAAAGGGCATTGCCGGGATCGTTTTCCGGCCGGTTCAGTATAGACTGCGCCAAAATCTCGACCAGATCCCGAAGCTCCGATTGTGAATAGACCGGCTTCTTTCCACCGGTTTTGCGCGAGGATTCGAGTGTTTGCCCGCCGAATTCGATCAGCGATTGGATAACGTAAAACTCGCTGTTATCGATCTTTTCATTTTTCAGATGACTCATCAGTGCGGCTCCGAATTCCGCTCCCTTTTCGGCGTCTGTTCCGTAGATCTTCTTTAGCAGGTCGATGTGCTGGTACGTTACTCGCTTGCCGAGCGATTTAGCGCCATACTGTGCCGCTTTTGCGGGGTTGTTCTCCGCGATCTGGCTTAGCAGTTGGGTTTCGAAATGTGTATCGCTGTTTTCGGCTTGCTTGCGAAACTCCGGGTTCGAGATTGCCGAAAGGCTGTCGTTGTAGAAGCCGTACGCGAGGTCAGCATCGTGTTCGGCGATGGTCATTGCTATCTGCTGTCGAACGCCCATCGCCGTCGCGAACCTTCGAAGTACGCGTCCCTTTTCGGTCGGCTCCATTATGAATGATATCGGGACCAAGGATCCGTCACCCTCGTCCGGCGTTATACCAAGTGCATTCATCTGCGCGTCGTACCTGGTAAGCAGATCTCTAAAGTCGCCGATCACGCCTTGGTACATCGCCCGAGCTTCACGCTCGTCATGAAACCACATGAGACCAGCAAGCTCAGCCGTAAAGCTGATCCGGTTCTCAAGCGAGCGCATTCCGTTGACGTCACCGAGCGTCTCGCGCAAGAACACAACCGCTTCTTTCTGAAGATTCTCTCTCGCTTCTGAAGTCTTTTTTTCAGAAATCGTTTGGGTGACGGCGATGGCCGAAAGAGTGAGTACGAGAGCAAAAACTTTTATAGTATTTCCCATTATTGTGAAGAGCCTCCAGGGTCAGTCGAGTTATGATAGATTGAATATCGAGAATAGTAAACGCAAATAGATAGATGCTGCTGGTCATCGATAATTACGATTCGTTCACCTATAACCTTGTCCAATATTTGGGTGAGCTTGGAGCCGAAATGAAGGTCATTCGGAACGACGAGGTGTCCGCCGAAGAGATCGAAAACGCCCTGCGACCGGAGAAAATATTGATCTCGCCCGGACCGGGAACGCCCGACGGTGCAGGAATTTCGCTGGATGTTTTGGAGCGAATGTGTACGAAGGTCCCGATCCTCGGTGTGTGTCTCGGCCATCAGGCTATCGGCCAACATTTTGGCGGAAAGGTTGTTCGTGCACCCGAACCTGTCCATGGCAAACCGGTCGAGGTCCGACACGACGGTAAAACGATTTTCGAAGGCATTGAACGCAATTTCACTGCCGGCCGATATCACTCACTCATCCTTGAGCGCGAGTCTCTCCCGGAATGTTTAGAGATCTCGGCCGAGTCGCCTGACGGCCTCATCATGGCAATGCGTCACCGGACTTTGCCGATCGAGGGAGTTCAGTTTCATCCCGAATCCATCTTGACCGAGCATGGCAAGACTATGCTCAAGAACTTTCTCGCGATCGGTCGTTCTGCGAATTAATTATTAATCTCATAATTAGCAATTTTGTAATTAGCAATGCTGAACCTGCTTGGTAAAATCTACGGCGTTGGCTCTGATCTCCGCAACAAATTTTATGACCGCGGCATCTTCAAGACGCATTCACTCGGGGCGAAGACGATCAGCATCGGGAACATTACGACCGGCGGGACCGGGAAAACACCGCTTGTCGCATACGTCGCGGAAATCCTCGCGGATGCCGGTGAGAAGGTTTGTATCCTGACGCGCGGGTACGGCCGGGCAAGCTCGGGACAAGTGCTCGTTTCGGATGGCGAGCAGGTTCTCGTTGACGCTAACACCGGCGGTGACGAACCGGTCGAGCTTGCACGAAATCTAATTGGTAAGGCGATCGTCGTGGCGGACGCCGATCGTGTAGCGGCAGCAGCTTGGGCGAAGGAGAAGTTTGGTGTAACGGCGTTTGTGCTCGACGACGGATTCCAGCATCGCCGAGCTAGGCGCGATCTCGATATCGTCTGTATTGACGCAACGAACCCTTTTGGGGGTGGGCGTGTATTGCCGGCGGGTTCGCTACGCGAGCATTTGGAGAGCCTGTCTCGAGCTCACGCCATAGTTTTGACGAGATGCGAGCTCACTGACGATTTGCGAGAAGTGACTTCGAAGATCAAGACTCTCAACGCGGAAACGGAAGTTTTTCGTTCGAGCTCTGTCACCTATCGTTTGGCAGAACTCGCGAAGTTTTTAGGAGTTGAGAAAGACGATGAACCGCCGTTGAGCCAACAGAGTTCTGCCCTCGTCTTTTGTGGATTGGGAAATCCGGACACCTTCTATCGATCGGCCAGACGCGCGGGATATAACCTCGCGGCGACCGAAACTTTTCGAGATCATTATTTCTACACGCAAGCCGACATCGACACTCTCCACCGCACCGCCCGCGCGCAGAAGATCGAAATGCTGCTGACAACCGCAAAGGACGCTGTGAAATTGAGTGGACTGAATTTCTCGATCCCGTGTTTTGTGATGGAAATACAGATCGAGATTGATGAGGCCGATGCTTTCCGCAGGCTCGTCATTTCTTCTTAGGCGGTTCTTTTTTGTCGCCCCAATAAAACGCCCTTACGACCAGAAAATAAACCACCAGACATAAGAACAGGAGCACAAAAAAGAAGACTATGAGCCAGGCGAGCGGTGTCATGGCGCCTGTCCGGCGATCTCCTTTTTCTCTTTTGGCTCGAGAAGGCCCGTGAAAAGCCCCCGGCTCGAAGTATGTTCGAGAATGTGTTTGTACAAAACGGTCAACAGCGCGACGAGCGGGATGGCGATAAATACGCCCGGGATGCCGGCGACCTGCTCACCGGCCAGAACCGACAAAATCACTGCCAGAGGATGTAGGTGAATGCCGTCGCGAATAATTCTCGGATAGACTACGTAGTCTTGCGCAATCCGTAACACGCCGAGAAATGCGAGTGTCCACATTGCCTGTCCCCCGGACTCGAAACCGCTGACCGTCGTCGCGACTATCGCGATAGTCAGCGGGCCGAGCAGCGGAATGAGCTCCAGTAACGCCGCCAGGATTCCAAGCAGCAGAGCGTAGTCGTTTCCTATCAGATAAAACCCGATCGTACAGACCAGCCCGATCCAGAGGCACGAGATGAGTTGCGCCCGTGTGTACGCGGCGAGCGTATTGTTGACGTCGGCCATGACCGATTCGACGCGGGTTCGCCACTCGCCGATCGGTACGACGCGCAATAAGGCGACTTTGAACAGCTGAGCGTCCTTCAAAAAAAAGAACGCGATGATTGGAACAAGAATAAGCCACGGAAGATATACGAGCGCATAGATCGCGCTCATACCGAGGATGGTGGTGACAAAGGTCCCGGCTGATTCCAGAAAAACATTGATTCGCTCGTTTATCTGCGTCTGGACGCTTTCGGCGATACGCATTCGATCAAGCCCGCGATTCATGTCCTTGATCGCCGATTGCAAGGATGTAGTGTAATTCGGGATATTCTCGACAAATGCGCGTGCCTGGCGCGAGATCCCCGGGGCGAGATAATAGACCCCGATCGCGAGCACCGAAAAGACGATCAGAAATGACAATCCGATCGCCAGCGATCGCGGCATGAGGCGCTGATAGGTTCCGGCGAACGGTTTGCGAATGAGTTCGACCAGAGGGTTGATGAGGTACGCGAAAAAGATCGCAAGGACGATCATGAAAAACAGGAAGGTCAGCGAGCTGATGACAGCACCAAGAAAATCTTTTACGGCGAGTAGAAGTAGAACGATCACCACAACGCGGACGATCGAACGGGCCGAGGGTGACGACGAAACCAGCGAGACACGCTGGATATGCTCGGACCTCGCGCCCAGAATGTTCTCGTTCTCGATCTCGACTCTTTCTTTCTTATTTTTTTCGTCAGCCATTGTTTTTAGGGATCACCTGGTGGGAACCGTATTCGTAAACATCGCGCCGCTCTCTGGTTCGGAATAATTCTCCATCTGGAATCGTTCTTTCAACTCGTCAAACTCGCCCGTAATGAAAGGAACGTTACTACCGATTATAACTGCCTTGTCCTCGTCGGAGAGTCGGCGGCGATTTGCCCGGACAGCTTTCTTCCGAATTAGCTCTTTGTCGGCCGCGTCAAGCGGTTGCCCGTCCTTTCGGCGGAAAACGACAATAAACTTGAAGTCCGCGGTGCGCATCGCATTCAAGTCCTGGTCGAAGCCACTGACGGGCTGTGTCGCGTTCATATTGATCGCGACCGGCTCTTCGCTGCTCACCTGATTCTCGTTCGCTGACTCGAGAATCCGTTGATTCGGGCCGCACGACGAGGCGAGAATCACGAGGCTAAGCAGAAGTACCGCGCTAGTTATTATTATCGTCATCCTCGATATTTATGTTCGCCCCATTCTCTTCCGCGTCCAGAGCGCTCTTCTCATCCTCGGTTTCAGGCTGGTCCTCGACCGCCTCCTTTGGCGGATCGCCCTTGACGTCGCGGATCTTTAAAATGCGGGCCTCGTCGTCCTCATAGGCCATGTCAACCCAGCCGCTCTCCAAAAGCTTGGCGATCATGACTTCGTTCTCTTTCGCATCGGCGAATACGTAATTCGCTCCAAACTTTTCGCGGATCAAGGGCGCCGCTTCATCGATCCTACCGTTCGTGATCTCTTGAAGCAGCTTGTACAAGTCGGGATTTTCCGAGTAAAGATAATTTGGGTCGAGCCCGTAAACGTACGTGTGTTTTGTGTCGAGGAAAAACAATTTTGGAAAATCGTCCCAGTTGCAATTGAAAAAGCGCTCGCCCGCCGGAATGTTTTCTCGCCCGTTCGAATCAACGCCGGTCGCCCAGGCCATCGCGCGGCGATAACGATAATCCGAATCGTTTGCCGCGATAGTTTCTGAGACGCCTTCCTGATTAAGTCCAAACCAGTGAAATCCCTTGACGTTGACGATAAAGAACAGGGTCAGCAAAACCCCGAGCACGGTCACCGCGGCAAGCTTTGTCGAACGGTGTCGGTCCTCCTTGTGCGTCCTTTTGTCGGAGTCGAGATACGGATCGAGGTCCCGCTTGAAGTGCTCGGGAAGCTGAAGCGCCTCGGGAAGTCGAAATGCCTGCAAACTAAAGGCAGCGAACAGGATCGCAAATGGGGGAAAGTATTCGGCAAAACGCTTCGAGCTGAATTGTGCAGCCAAGAGCATGGTGACGAATGCCAAAAAGAATGCGGCGCGTTCCGGCAGTTTCCGATTCCTGGGTCTAAAGAGAACATAGCCGACAAGCATGGCGAGCATCGCTACCGGAAAATGCGTTAGTAGCTCCATGCCGTTATAGGGATACCACTCGCCTCCGACGGCCACAGCAAAGTCGCCGGCGACGACTAACTTAGTCTTAAAATGTTCGTAGAAAAGCAACAGGTTACTCGGGAAATACGGATTGATAACGTTCCCAAGTATCAGGCCGGCTGTCGTGTAAGCAAGTGGTCGCCATTCAAATCGGCGTTCATTCCACGCGATGATAACGACCCAGATCGCCGAGGCGATCCAGAGCAGGGGGAACAGGCTGTAGGTCCACACGAATGCGAACATCAGCGGTAGCAGCCACACATATTTCCGCTCGAACAATAAATAGATCCCGACGACGGTGATGATGATCGTCAGCGGCGGCGCCTTTGCCATGTTCATTCGGTAATAGAACATGTTCGCGCATGTCAGGATCGCGGCGAGCCACACAACAAGGTAGTCGACGTTGTAACGATAAAGCAGCCAGTAAACCGAAAACACAGCCAGGCTTGAGAATGTTACGGCGGCGACCTTGGCGGCCATGACGGGTTCGAAAAACCACAGGAAGGGGATCTGAAGCAGATGAAAAAGAAAATGATGGTCGTTGTAATCCTGCGGGTTTAGAACGGTCAGCGGCAGCCATTGAAATGTCGGGAGCCACTTACCCTGAGAAAAGTTTTCCCACAAGAGGCTGCTCCAGCGAATGTGATAGTAACCGTCCCAATCGCCGCAGCAAATTGCTTGGGTTTGAAACTGTAGGAACGACAACACCATCACGATAGCGATGAATCCGAAGACGAGATAGACAACACGCGTCGCTTCTTCGGTTTCAAGATGGTGACGCCAGGTGAGCTTTGTCGGGATCGGTTCCGATGTTCCGGTCGGTGTTCCAGAGGGTGAGATTTCTTCCATTATTGCTGCGTTTCGAGCGCGTAATTAAATTCAGAAAGTATCACGAATCAAACGCAAATATCTAGAAGGTGGGTCAAGAGGTAGTCGGCGCGGTCAAGGCCCTGGGAAAGAGATAGGCGTCCCGCTCCGCTCGGAGCGGTATGTTTGTAGACTTGGAGTCTCTACCGACTCCGCTCCTTTATGAGTGGCATGTCGGTTTCGCTCCTCTGGAGCGAGATTCTTTTTGTCGTCCCGTTCTACAAACATTTCGCTCCTGGCGGAGCGGAAGACGGTTCGGCATGCGCTAGAATCGAGCACTTAAGTACCGCAAAAATTTTGTAAGGAGACACTGCAGCAAAAGAGAATCCTATCGGATCGATTTGCAGAGGACGTAAAACGTGATCACGGCCGGATTATCGGTACGATAGATCAGGCAATGGATCAGGCACGAGGGAAGATGAAAAAGCAGGAACTCGTCGATCAGGTCCGTAGTTACAGTGACGCTATAAAGATGCACTTGCAAGAAGTGGGCATTGAAGTTCAATAATCAATTAAGGATGTATCCGAAAGGCAATCTTTTCATTCCCGCGTCACACGGACGGCTCGAAGCGATACTAAAGGAACCCACCGGCGCGCCGACGGGCGTCGGGTTGGTTTGCCATCCGCATCCGCTGGGCGGCGGCACCATGCATAATAAGGTCGTGTTCCGAGCCGCGGCAGGTTTGGTAGATGCCGGCCTCATAACTTTGCGATTCGATTTCCGCGGCGTCGGCGCTTCGACCGGCGAACATGAAGAGATCGCGGGCGGTCGCGAGGATGTTCGCGACGTATTGGATTTTTTGGCGACTGAATATCACGGTGAACCGATCACGTTGGCAGGCTTCTCCTTCGGTTCGAGAACGGGAATGGAAGTAGGCGTGAACGACGATCGGGTCGTCCGCCTGATCAGCATCGGCACACCGGTCGATAAGTACGGCGATTATGAATTCCTGGCCGCGGTGCGGAAACCGATCCTCTTTGTTCATGGTGATAAGGACGAGTTTGGTTCGGTGGAGAATGTCAGAAAGCTTGTCGAAAAGATACCGACCGCTGAACTTGTAGTATTCGAAAACGCTGGACATTTTTTTGACGAGCATCTGAATGAACTGCGGGAGATAATTAGGGATTGGACGGTACGAAAGTTAAAAAGTGAAAATGTGAAAGAGTGAAAATGTCAGTGGAGGAGCTCGATACGCTTCCCCTTTTTCAACTTTTTCACTTTTTCACTTTCCACTTCCAACTTTTCAACTTATTCAAATGGAACAGCCAATTAACACACAACGCGACGCCGCTATTCGCCTGACGATGATGCCGCGCGATACAAACGCACACGGAACTGTTTTTGGCGGCGTTATTCTGAGCTACATCGATATCGCGGGCGGGGTCGAATCCATCCGCCACACAAGACACAATCGCTTTGTTACTGTCGCGATGAAGGAAGTCATATTCCACGAGCCGGTTTACATCGGCGATCTCGTTAGCTTTTACGCGCGGACGATAAAGGTTGGACATACATCGATCACGATACATGTCGATGTCGAAGCCGAGCGTTTCGGAACACCTGGCATAGTAGTGAAGGTTACCGAGGCGGAGGTGATCTTCGTCGCCATCGACGAGAGCGGCGAGAAAGTGCAGATCGGAAAACCCTGAAACTCTGGAAACTGTCTGCAACTCTGGAAACTTTCTGAAACTCTGGAAACTTTCAAAAAACATGCCCACTTGGAAACTTGAGGTTGAATACGAAGGGACGCGATACCGTGGTTGGCAGATGCAGCACAACGCGAAGTCTGTCCAAGGCGAGATGCAGGACGCGGCCCGGCAGCTATTCACATCGAAACCGGAGATCTACGGCTCGGGCCGGACGGATGCCGGTGTTCACGCCGTTAAACAGATAGTGCATCTGAAAGTCGCGGAGCTTCAGGCGAACATCACCCCGCGAAAGATCCAGCACGGCTTTAACGATCTGCTTCCTCACGACATAAACATTCTCAAAGTTTCGAATGCCCCCGATGATTTCCACGCCCGTCATGACGCCGTTGCACGATACTACCTGTATCAGATCTCGACGCGGCGCACAGCGATGGCGAAGAACTTTGTCTGGTGGATAAAAGATGACCTCGACGCAAAGGCGATGCACCACGCAGCTGAGATTCTCGTGGGCAAACACGACTTCGCGTCCTTCTGTGAGACCGACGATAGTGGAAAAAAGCAGTCCACGCTCGTGCAAGTAGCGCGTGCCGAGATATTTGAAGACGGCGATCTGATCTGCTTTCGAATCGGGGCGAGTCATTTTCTTTGGAAGATGGTGCGGCGAATTGTCGGGATGCTGGTCGAGGTCGGGCGGGGGAATCTAACTTACGATGCCTTCGAACGGCTACTGAAATTCAAGTCGGACGTTCCGGCGAAATTTACCGCGCCGCCGTCAGGCCTGTTTCTCGAAAAGGTGCTTTACAACGGTGACAAGCCGCCGGTTGAAAAGCGAGCTGTGACGCGGGTGGATTGACCGGGACTGGTCGGTCTGCATAATCGACGTTTTTCTCAGGCTCAAAGGGCTGCGCGTAGCCACGCCGTTTACGGCGTGGGCGGTTGGAAATGAATTGCCACGGGCTTAAGCCCGTGGTCTGCGGCACCAAAAATCCAGGCTTTAGCCCAACGAATTTGGCTAAAGCCGATTTATCCTTGCAACCGCTACCCCGGCCTGAAGGCCGGGGCAATTCATAGAACCCTTTCCACGTGCTGAAGCCTACGCTCAAACAAAAAAGCGCATCCGCTTTTCATAATTGGTGCACAACCGGATTAACGTCATCCTTGCTTTCAGGTGGCAGTTATGCCAAATTCAAACAAACTAGTTCTAAATATTCTTTCTACCATCGGAGATTTTCTTGATGCAGATAATTACGGCCGAAACTGCGAACGGCAAAGTTAGTATCGAAGCAGAAGACGGACGCAAACTCGTTCTTGCGATCGAAGATTCGGGCATCGACATCCTGCACCGCTGCGGCGGCAATGCTCGCTGCACGACATGCAGGGTCGAAATATTGGCGGGCGATCCGGGCCCGATCGAAGATCCCGAACGCGCAATACTCGCGACAAAAAGCGATCTTGGCGATCACACACGACTTTCGTGTCAGGTGCGGGTAATAGACCACCTGCATGTGCGCGTTATCAACCAGTCGAGCGTAACCGGCCTCGATCCGGGTCCACGCCCAGAAGACGGGTAGACGACATTCTGAATACACAATTTTACGAACAAGGAGAGCAAAAATGTTTGAAAAATGGAGAAACGCGGATATTGAAATTGCGGAAGCGCACTGCGATGGCCCGTGCGGCGTATACGATCCGTCGCAGGCACGAATTGAAGCTGAATCGGTTTTGCAGCTCACGAAAAAGATCCTTGATCTGAAAGCTCCCGACGGAGGAGATCAAAAAGCAAGCGCTGCTTACCAAAATACGCTGACCCGTTTCATCGCAATTAAGGAAGATCGGGCCGAGCTTGCAAAGCATCACCTGCTTGTTCTGTGGACCGATTATTTCAAACCGCAGCACCTCGAAAAATATCCGGATCTCCACGATCTGTTTTGGAAATCTGCGAAGCTTTGCTCGTCGTGCAAACAAGAGGTATCGCTCGAGCATGCACAGGAGCTGATCGACAACATCAAACGTGTCCATGAGATCTTTTGGGAAACTAAGGGCAAAGACGTGGCCTGGTTCACGGCGAGCTAGGCAGAGCGATCTATCGAGATGCGGATGGCGGCCGACCGGCCAGCATCCGCATTTTTTTGTTTATGTTGAGAAAAGCGAACTGGAAAGATCGTCTTCTGTACGCCATTGGAAAGCGGCGCGCATTTCACGTTCAGGGCTCATCGATGTCGCCGACGTTCAAGGATGGCGATGTCGTCATGATCGTACGTCAGAGATCTTTCGCACCCGGGGACATTGTTCTCGCGCAGCACCCGTACAAGCAAAGCGTCAAGGTGCTCAAACGGGTTACGGCGATCGATGAAAACGGGAGATATTCCCTTGCGGGTGATAATCCCGACGAAAGTACGGACAGTCGGACATTCGGCACCGTTTCGCTCGATCAGATTCGTGGAAAGGTGATCTGCCGCCTAAAATAAACGCCTGGCTTATACAAGCCGGAGATCGCGCAAAAGGGTCACCACTTTTTTCTCAGTCCTCGTCCGACTCGGTCTCGGTGCTCTTGCTCGGCGTAAAATAATAGACGGCTCCGCCATCTGTTCCCGCGGCAATACCGCTACCGTCAGCACTGACGAACATCGGCCAGTTCATATTCGGCGTCGGATAGCTCCACATGAGATCGCCGGTCGCTCCATCATAAAGCGAGAAACTTCCCGGATTCCCATCGGGATAACCATCCGCCACCGACACAAAATTTCCTGACGCGTCCATACTCGTGCTGTTCGGATTATGTTGCGTGGCCTGCTCCCAGATCTTACTCAGAGTTCCCTGGTCGTTCTTGATCGCCACCACCGCGCCGGCCTTTCCCTCATTTCCGATCGCCGACAGCATGGCTCCATCATCGGTAATGGCAACCCAACCGACGCGGCCGCCGGTGTCGAGCGTATAGGTGCCGGCATAGGTCGGTGGTCCGAGCGTCATCGACGTATTACTAAACAAGTACACCGTGCTCGCAGGTCCGCCTCCCGCCACGGCGAACCATTGTCCGTCTGGTGTCATGGCAATTGCATGGATCGTCGTAAGGGCCGTCGTATCGCTCCAAACGTACTGAGTTCCAAACGAGCCGTTGTCATTCTCAACCAGATAAAGATTTCCGTAATAGTCTCCGGCTAAGATCCACGATCCGTCTGACGTGATCGCGACTGCCTGAGCACTGTTGGGGATCGTGGAGCCGGCCGGCGGGCTCGCCAGACCCAGCTTCGCCGGCTCGTCTGAAAATACGCCTCCCGATTGTTGAAAGAGATACACGTCATCCGCCGCGGCGACGAGAAAGGAGCCATCCGAGGAAAGTGCGAGAGCATTCACGCGTTCTCCCAGCCGGTAATCGAGTATGTTATCGGGTCCGTTTTCGACGTCGTAAGCCCGGACGAATCCCTGCAGTGTTGGCGTATTCGAAAACCAGCCTCCCGACGCTGCAACGTGACCCTCGCCCGAGATCGCTACCGAATAGACGCCCTCATAACCCTCGAACATGTCGGCCCACAGTGGAGTTCCGTCGCCGTCGTAACAATAGGTGCCGAATTGATTCGATTCCAGCGCCGGCGCGGGCTCCGCCATCAGTGGTGTGTAAACGTGATAAAAAGTGCCGGCCACGACTCGTTGGCCATCTGCTGAGATAGCGGTCGAGTTTACGTAGAAGGGTGAATTTGTCTGTCTCTCCCATTTCAGGAACGAAAAGGTTTGAGCTTCGGCTGCATGCATTTTTTTATTTCTCCTTGGGGAATTCCGTAAAGCCCTTGTCATGATCCCTATCTCGATAATCCAACTTGCGCGACGATCGCCTGAAAGCGAGCCTCTCCACGGAGCGAGTCAAAGTGGGGCTCGACATTCAGATATTGGAGCTGCGGATCGCGCTCGCGAAGTGCTTTCTCCAGCGACTCAAGCGCCGCCGCCTTGTCGCCGATGCCGGTGTAAAGTACGGCGAGGCCGACAGGCGACACAAACTCGCTGCCTGATCTAAGCTGTCGTGCGATCTCGCGTGCCTCGTCCGACTGGCCGTTACGAGCCAGAGCATAGCCGTAGTAACACCGGGTTGCGGCGGTCGTATCGCCGAGCTCAATCGCTCGGCGGTAATCCGCGACAGCTTCACCGAACGAGCCGCGGCCGGCATTTACAATTCCGAGCCATGCGTGGGCGACCGGCGAGTTGGCGTCAAGATCGAGAGCCTTGCGAAGAGCACCGCTCGCTTCGTCGTATCGGCGTGCGTTGTAATAGACCGCACCGAGCGTGACCTGCGTATGAAGGCGCAGCGGATCGAGTTCGGCAGCTCGTTTGATCTCGGCGATCGCGTCGTCGTGCCGACCAAGCACGCTCAGGTAGATCGCGTACGCCTCGCGCCCTTCGGCCAAATTCGGATTCAGTTCGTTGGTTCGTCGATACTGTCCTTCAGCCCCGGCCCAGTTCCAGTTGTCGCGTTCGATCTCTGCAAGGACGAGATGTGCGAGCGCGACGCGGTCATCGAGCTGCAGCGCTTTTTCGGCCGCACTTCGAGCTTTCGGATTCGCCTCGGCCGGATCGACAAACGCATTTCCGCTCAACACGCGGTATGCGTAAGCGAGCTCGGCGTGCGCGTCCGGATATCCCGGCTCCTCGTTGATCGCCTGCTGGTAAAGTTCGATCGCCTTACGTGTGCTCTCGGGCGTGTACTGCCGCAAAGCAAAACGCGCGCGAAGCAGTTGTTCGAACGCGCGAGGTTTGACGAGATCGCGCTGCGTCATTTCAGCAGGGCCGATAGTAGGTTCGAGTGACCGCAGGCGTTCGGCGATCCCAAGCGAGATCTCTTCTTGTATCGATTGAGCTTCGCCGGCGTTCCGGTTAAAGACCTGACTCCAAAGCTGGCGGTTATCCTCAGCATCGATGAGCTCAACCCTCACGGAAAGCTGGTCCGCGCGCTGAACGACACGGCCCGTCACGACTGCCCGGACACCGAGCGTCTTTGCCGCATCGGTGACGTCGTCCTGCCCGCGAAACTTGAATGAAGAGTTTCGAGCGATGACCTTCAGGTTCGGCAGCAGCGTCAGCCGATCGATTATGCTTTCGCTGATACCGTCGGAGAGATAATCCAGATTCGGATCGCCGCTTCCGTTTTGAAACGGCAGAACAGCGATCGAGTTCAGCGACGCGGACGATGTCAGTTTGTAATACGCTCCGGCCCCAAGCACGCCAACTAGCACGATTATTACCGACAGGATCAGCAAACTTTTTCTCCGGGCGGCAATAAATTCTTTGACGCTGACTTTGTAAGAAGCGCTCAGATCCGGTTCAGATGCGATGCCGCTCTTTAACGTTGGGTTCTGCTGCAGCGAGATTGGGAGGGTGGGGAGTGTTTCGGATCCCGATACGTCGGAACGGCCCGAATCCCGACTCACCGCCTGATCAAGTCTTAAAGCTTTCAGGTCATTCAGCATCTCGTTGGCCGTTTGATAGCGTTGATCCACGTCCTTCTCAAGTGCCTTTAGCAGGATTCGCTCCAACTCGTCGGGCACCACGGCCGCCGCTCCAATGAGCGGCTCCGGATCCGACTTTAAGATCCCTGCGAGGACATCGGTGGTCGTCTCACCTTCGAACGGACGCACCCCTGACAGCATCTCGTAGAGGATGACTCCGAGGCTCCAGATGTCGGACCGGCCGTCTATTTGTTTTCCGCGCGCCTGTTCCGGCGAAAGGTACTGGGCGGTCCCCATGACGATCCCCCGCTCGGTGTTTATTTGGACCTGCGTCAGAGCATCCGGGCCCGTATTTTCGGATTCGGTTTCATGTAGTTTGGCGAGTCCAAAGTCGAGAACTTTCACCAGGCCGTCCTCACGGAGCATTATGTTTTCCGGCTTAATGTCCCGATGCACAATGCCGTGTGTATGTGCCGCGTTGAGCGCAGCGGCGATCTGGATTGATGTCTCGATGGAAAGGTCGAGCGGAAATCGCTCGCGCCGCATTCGCTGCCGCAGCGTCTCACCGTGAATGTACTCGGTCGAGATATACCTCAGGCCCTGCTCATGGCCGACCTCGTAGATAGTTAATATATTCGGATGATTTAGCGCCGATGCTGCTTTGGCTTCGCGGACGAAGCGGCGAATATTCTCGTCGTCTCCCGCGAGATCCGTCGGCAAGATCTTTAGGGCAACCCGCCGTTCGAGCTCGAGGTCCTGGGCGAGAAACACCTCACCCATTCCTCCTGCGCCAAGCTTGGAGATTATGCGGTAGTGAGAAAATCCGGCATTCTCTGTGAGTGTAACCACTTGCGGGTTAGATTAGCATAGCGCCCGACCAAAACAATCAGCAAAAATCGACGCTAAATCAATTTGTTTGCGATAAATGAACTTCAGGCCACGGGATGGTAGAATTGTCCTCAGCAGCCGTATGATCGAAGAGAAAGTTTTAGTCGAAAATTTCCTGAACCGGAAGAACCGCGAGCGTCTGAAAAAGCCCGATTGGCTGAAGATCAAGCTTGGCGATCCGCGAAATCAGAACGCCGTGCTCGATCTGATCAGCGGATTGAACCTGCACACTGTGTGTCAGGAAGCGAAGTGTCCGAACATCTTCGAATGCTGGACCGACAAGACGGCAACGTTCATGCTCGGCGGCGACACATGCACACGGCATTGCGGATTTTGCGCGGTGAATAAGGGTAAGCCGATGGATCTGGATCCGCTCGAGCCGCGACACGTCGGCGA
>JBDTWZ010000059.1:0-16607 GCA_040006435.1 Acidobacteriota bacterium | reverse complement strand
TCTGACTTCTGACTTCTGACTTCTGACTTATGAATATTGGAATATGACAAATACAGAATTCCGAACAGGCGTTATCAACCCGGTGGAATGCGTCAAAGAAGGCTTTGAGCTGATCAAGAAAGACTACTGGCTGCTTTTTGCCATCGCCCTTGTTGGCGGGCTCATCGGCGGCTTTACTATGTACATCGTCGGCGGGGCGATGATCTGCGGAATAATGATCGCCTATTTAAAGGCGGTCGACGGCAAGCCGGTGACATTCGACGATCTGTGGAAAGGCATGAACTATTTCGGGACGGGTCTAGCCGTAGTTGCTATCGTTCTTGTCCCAACGTTCATCTACTACATTTTTGTTTATGTGTCGCTGATCGGCGCGCTGGTTGGCGGTGCGCAGGCGGGAGAGGCTGGCATAATCGGCGCTCTGGTGGTCATCGGCATCATCGATCTCGCGGTCCTGCTCGCTCTGGTCTGCTTTCACACGCTGCTCACCTTTTCATTTCCGCTTATCGTCGATCGCAACCTCGGGGCAATCGATGCAATAAAAACCAGTGCCCGGGCCGTCTGGCAAAACCTTGGCGGCATTGCCGGCCTCGTCGTTGTGAATTTTGGACTGGTATTTCTCGGATACCTCGCTCTCTGTATCGGATTGTATTTCGTCATTCCTATCATCCTCGCAGGCAACCTAGTTGCCTACAGAAGAGTCTTTCCCTCTTTAGAAACGGGGACGAACCTCAATCCGCCTCCGCCAGACTCGTATAACTGGTCCTGAAATATGCCGGCAAATTTTGTTAACATCGAATCGATCGAGATTCTCGATCGGTTGTTCGAAGAATCATTCACACGCCCCGTCCTGCTGCTCAAACACAGCACGACATGCGGTATAAGCTCCGGCGTGTACCGCGAAGTCGGTCTCGTAGCGGCGAACGTGAATATCGTTATCCTTCAAACTCACCGTGAGATCTCGAATGCGATCGCCACCCGAACCGGCGTTCGTCACGAATCTCCGCAGGCCATCGTCCTTCGGGAAGGAAAGCCTGTTTACCATGCTTCGCACTACGACATAGAGGCGCGGCACATTAACACTAGCCTTGCGATTTCGGAAGATCACGCATGATAGAACCTGTTCAAATAGTCGAAGAGGGTGAATCGGAGATCTCGATCAAGTGGTCGGATGATGCCGAGACGCATTACACCGCGTATATCCTCCGAAGATCCTGTCCCTGCGCCGGCTGCATTAACGAATGGACCGGCGAAAAGACTCTCGATGACACGCGGATCCCGGAAGATATTTCATTCGAGCACACGAGCATCGTCGGCCGCTACGCGCTCAACTTCCACTTCTCCGACGGTCACGACACCGGGATTTTCAGTTTTGCATTTTTGAGGAAGCTCTCTGGACAGTGACACGCGTGATAAGTGAAAGGTCGTACTCATCACTCGTCACTCGTCACTCGTCACTTTCCTACCAGTATGGATAGCCGCGATCCCGCCAGTGAGATTTGTATATTCAACCGATCTGAATCCGCACGAACGCATGAGATCCCCAAGACCCTTTTGATCGGGAAACTTTGCGACCGACTCGGGCAAATATTCATAGGCGCTCTGCGATCCGCTCACGACACCGCCGATCCGTGGTAAGACCTTGGTAAAGTAAAAGTTGAACAGCCCGCGAAAGCCCGGCACGACTGGGCTCGAAAATTCAAGCACCACAAGCTTCGCTCCAGGTTTCAAAACCCGGGCTAATTCGCTCAAGCCGTCGGCGAAATTCGAAAGATTACGCAGTCCAAATGCGATCGTCACCGCATCGAAGGTCGAATCTGCGAATGGGAGCTGCATCGCGTCACCTTCGATGTAAGGGATCGATTCGCTCTCCTCATCCGTCTTAACCTTTGCAATCGCCAGCATCGGATGACAAAAATCGGAACCCATGACGCGTGCATTGGCGTTTCGTTTCAGCTCGAGTGAGAGATCGCCGGTTCCGCAGGCAACATCCAGAACGAGAGCACTCGGGTCCCCTAGGATCTCACTTAGTTTCCCACGAACGGTTCGGCGCCATCTCTTATCGATGTTGAGTGAAAGAACGTGATTCAGAAGGTCATACTTGCCTGCGATGCCCGAAAACATGTCACGGACGGCACGCCCATGCGCAATCTCATTTGGGGATCGCTGGTTGGACATTGTCTATTGCGCGGCGGCGGGTGGTCGGACTACAACCGAAACGATCGGATTTTTCGCGAGCCGGTCGGCCACGCGCTGGACGTCTGCGAGGGTCACTGTCTGAAACGCCCGAGCGTCTCCGACAGCGGTCGTCTTATAGGTATCCGCGTCGAGCCATTGATCGAAAACACTTCTCTTTGAAAACCCGGCGGCGGTCCGCAAACGGGCGCCGGCGAATTCACTTTCCGAAATCCGTTCACTAAAGGAGTTGAACGGAAACGCGGCCGACCCCGGAACGCTGATAACCAGTACACCGGGGAGCGTGCGAGCATGATGCGACACGACGGCGTGAGCAGGAGTCTTTTGCAAACGGGCCCTTAGAATATCTTCGAAAACCGTCGAGGCGGCATATTCCGGATCGCTTCTCGCGACTCCCCGAAGCGCGAACGTCGTCCGCCCGTCCGCACGGTCCAGAATTATTTCAAGCGGTTTCGTATCGGGATCGTCCGGCTGGCGAAAAGTCGACGGAACTCGCTTATCCGATTTGAGCCACGCGCCCAAATAACGACGAGCAGCGCGAAATCCGAGATCGCCATTAAAGTTTCCGCTGATCGTGACCGTCGCGTTGTCGGCGGAAAAGAAGCGTTCTCGGGCAAATTGAAGATCTGCAAAATCGATCCGCTGAAGCGACTCGACCGATCCCATCTGCGGGCGGCCGTACGGAAAATCTCCAAATAGCCGGCGGGCCGCGGCCTGGTCGGCGACGTACACAGGATCCATTTCGAGTACGGTTAATTTTTCCGTCAGAGCTTTTTTAAGCGCGGACGTCGTCTCTTTGTCGATCGTCGGATTCGACACGGCTTGAGCAAGGGTCTCCAGTAACGTAACGAAGTCATTCGACTTAGCGCTCGCATTGATCTGGATGAAATCGTAATTCGCTATCACCTCGACGCTCCCGCCGAGATCTTCGGCGAAGAACGCTCGGGACTCATTGGTTGGGAAAATATTATTCGCCAGCAGCTGCATTACGCCTTCTTTCCCCCGAGGATCGAACGCTGAGCCGCTGTGTATGCGGATACTTACCTTTACGTCGGTTGCCGCAGGGTCGCTCCACATCAAAAGCTTAAGTCCGTTGAGGAGTTTTTCCTGCCGCGGAATGTTACTCCCGGGCCGTTGAGCAAGTGCTGCAAACGACATCGACGCTGCAAACACAGCAAGAACTAAAGATTTATGGAATAAAGATCGAAATTTCATCGTATAACAATTTGGAAAGTGAGATGGTACCTGTTTTAGTTGCAAAACTCCATCGAAGTGTTGTTCCGCCTATCATCCAATCGCCGGCGGCAAAATTTTTCGATCCGAGACAGGCATCGTGTGAAAGTCACAATGCATCTACCTTTCTTGAAGAAGCCGGGTTTAAAGCGATGTTCTCAAACCAGATATATCGCTTAACATCTGCGAAAATCGCGTTATAATTAGATCACTTGCATGCCCCTGCCCGGGGTAGATGATTCGAGAGGCCACAGAGATGGGAAAGATTGTTAAGTATTGCAGTTCGTGTGACGAAGGATTCGCCGAGAAGTTTGGGTTCTGTCCTGATTGCGGAGCTCCACTGCAGGCTTTCGAGATGAGTCCGCTGGAAAACGAAATTGAGACGGTATCGGTTGAACCCGAGCCGGTCGAAGCCGAGGTAGATGCCACGCCGATCGAGGTTGCACCCGAAGCTCCGGCGCCTGTCTTTTTACAGGCTGAAGAGCTGGAAGAAGCAGTTTACGAGATCGAAGAGCCGGAGGAGATTTCTATTCCGGCGGCCGTGACAGAAGCGCCTGTTTTTTATCAAACGTCTCCCGTTTACGCAGATGAGCAGCGAAATTCTCTCGACGAGTCGACAAATTGGGATTACACCCATGCCGATGATGGCGGCTTCTACGTAACAGTCATCGAAGAGAAGAACGGCAAGCAGCGGAACGGTTTGTTACTGGGTGCTGCTGTGCTGGTTCTGTTTCTTTCGGTTGGAGGCTGGGGCGTTTCGCTATTTCAGAAAGATCTCGGCATAGGTTCGATCGGCAGTGAAACTTCGCTTGCGTATTTGGGTGTCGATGTTCCAATGGTCGTCGAAGAGGAACAGCAAAAGAAGGATAAGGATAAAGGCGGCGGCGGGGGTGGTGGCGGCCGCGAAGACAAAGAAGAGACTTCGCAGGGCGATCTTGCTAACCAGTCCCGGACGCCGACTCATATAAAGCCAGACGTCAGTATCTACCGAACTGATAATCCCAATTTCTTGAAACAGCCCGTTGCGACTACCGAGGGTGATCGGAAATTCCCGAAAGAATATGATCGCTACGGCGATCCGAATTCACGGTTCGCCGGTCTGTCGAATGGGCCGGGCTTTGGCGGCGGTCAAGGCAGCGGAAACGGACAGGGCCAAGGCAGCGGCACTGGTACCGGTGCAGGTAGCGGAAACGGTTCTGGCAGCGGCGGCGGAGATGGCGATTCAAACGGCGATTTCAGTGGTGGTCCGGGCGGACGCGGAGTTCCCCCACCCGCACGGGCCGCGGTGACGACGCCGTACAAGATCACCGCAATTCCTAAGGCGACGTATACCGATGCGGCACGGGCCAACAACGTTCAGGGCGCTGTTCGATTAAAGATCACACTGCTCGCGTCCGGAGAGGTCGGGTCCATCGTTCCAGTCACAAGACTTCCGGATGGTTTGACCGAGAGAGCGATTGCGGCGGCACGGCAGATCCGATTCGAGCCGAAGATGATAAATGGAGTTCCGCAGTCGGTCGTGATAACCCGCGAATATACGTTCACGATCTACTAAGCGTGGTTTATTTCCAACAAAAAAGCACCGGGATCCCTCGGTGCTTTTTTTGTAGATTATGCGAGAGGTGGTCCGCCTTTAAGGCTTAAATCGAATCTCGACCTGACTTAGAACTTTCATTTAATTCAAAACGGTCTCGATCACGTTTCTCGATCTTTTCAATGATGTCGAGCGGTTCGTTGTCTTCGAAATCGATTCCCATCGCATGTGCATTTTCTTCGACATCAGACTGGTCCGGCGTCGGGTTATGGCCGAACACGCTTTCCGCACCCGAGTCGTTCACGTCTTCCCATTCGGCGTCAATATCGCCGCCGGAGTCAGCAGGCGAGGCAGCATGATTCTCCTTTAGACGTTCCAGCAGCTCTTGAGGGGCTTTCGGCGCGTGCGCGATTTCGGCATCGATAAACTCCTGGGTTTCTTCGTCCGCGACATCTTCCCTTTCATAGAATTCCAGCTGCTTTCCGTTGATCATAATATGACCTCCTTGCTCCGTAAGTTTAGAAAAAGCATAGCACACGCCCTAGGCTCCGCCTACAAATTTCAAATAAACACCACCGTCTGTGACGAAGGTATTTCAAATCGTTTGCGGCAGCGAATATTCAAGCACATGAGCTGATCGTCGACCCGGACCATATAGTCGCGCGACTTTTCAAATTGAGCGCGGTCTTGCTGATTCAGATTTCTCGGTGGGGTTCGCTTCTTGACGCGCTTCAGCCATCGAATGTCGTAATCGTTTCGTTCCCGGCAAACCGGACACGAGTAATTCGCTTTCTTTGTTTCGTGTCGCTCATCGAAGATATCGCGTTCGTGCATAATGCAAATATTGTAACGTTTTGAAATAAAAGCCAGAAGCCTGATCTTGATTTAGGGCTTTCCGGAAAACCGAAAGATTCTAAAAGCAGCTCCGTCTTTGCGTACTCGGCGAGCTTTGCGTGAAATCGATTCCCACGCAAAGCCGGCTAAGTCGCAAAGGTGGGCCAAGGCTGACCGATTCGCATTTCACTCTCCATGACGCTAGAATTTCCCATATCGGATTCTGATATTCGATCGACACACTCGCATTTCCGGCCGCACGAATGAAGCACAAGCTCCGAAATTTTTTCCGCCAGCTCGGCCTTATGTTGCTGGTCATCTGGACCGTCGTCTCGCTGGTGACGCTTTTGATCGAGCTTGTGCCCGGCGAACCCGCGGCTGCGATCCTCGGGGAAACCGCGACGCCGGAACAGATCGCAAACTTCAACCAGAAGCACGGGCTCGACCGCCCACCGTTCTTCTTTACATATTCGGGCGAATCCGGTTTCAACTGGAACGGCGCTGACAATCGGTACGTTGACTACTGGACAGGTTTATTGCAGGGCGATCTAGGCATATCATTTCGAACCGAACGGCCGGTGCTCGATATGATACTAGAGCGCTATCCCTCGACGATCCATCTCGCCCTGGCGTCGATGCTGATCGCGATCGGTATTGCGCTCCCTCTTGGCGTACTCGCCGGCACCAATAAGAATGGCCTGATCGACAACCTGGCCTCATTTATCGCACTGCTCGGAATTTCGCTTCCGACGTTTGTTATAGGGCCATTCCTCGTTTATATCTTCGCCGTAAACCTGCGATGGTTCTCGCCGACCGGCAGTGCACATCCGGAAGATATTGTGTTGCCCGCGGTCACGCTCGGCGCCGCGCTGTCCGCGATCCTGACGCGAATGGTGCGCTCGAGCGTCATCGAAGAACTCGGCGAGGACTACGTCCGCACTGCCCGGGCAAAGGGTTTGAGCGAACGCACGGTCGTCTACAAACATGTTCTGAAGAACGGGCTCATTCCCGTCGTAACGATACTCGGTCTGCAGCTCGGTGTTCTACTCGCCGGTGCGATCATCACGGAGAAAATTTTTAGTTGGCCAGGCCTCGGACTTTTACTTTTGGAGGACGGTATCGGAAAGCGAGACTACCGGTTGGTGCAGGGCTGCGTGCTCGTCATCAGCGTGACGTACATCTTAGCGAATTCCGTAACGGATTTTGTGTATCGAAAGCTCGATCCACGGATAAGACTTTCGTAAATAGTAAATCGTGAATCGTGAATAGTCCGACCTATTTACGACGAGCTATTCACTATTTACTATTTACGATTCACGAAACATGACACGTCTTGCATACATCGGACTCACAATCGCAGCGATCGTCATCCTGACGGCGATATTTGCACCTTTTATCGCGACGCATGACGTAACGGCGCAAAATCTGCTGACGCGCTATGCAACGCCGACCGCGGAACATTGGTTCGGTACCGATGCGCTTGGCCGCGATGTTTTCTCGCGTGTCGTTTTCGGCGCTCGTATCTCGCTTGAAGTCGGGATCACCGTCGTCACCGTTTCGTCTGTTATTGGAATTTTTATCGGAGCGGTCGCCGGATTCTACGGCGGCTTTGTCGACAAGTTCTTGTCCGGATATGTGTTCAACGTCTTTCTCGCGTTTCCCGGACTTCTGCTGGCGATCGCCCTCGTCGCGTTTCTCGGAGCCGGACTTGGAAAAATGATCCTCGCCCTCTGTGTCATCGGATGGGTTGGATATGCGCGCGTGATGCGAGGTCAGGTTTTGAAAGTTCGCGAGTACGATTTTGTCCAGGCAGCGCGCGCGCTCGGTGCAAGTAACAAGAGAATTCTGTTCACGCACATCATGCCGAATGCCGTACAGCCCTTGATCGTCCAGGCCTCGCTCGGTATGGCAGGAGCTGTATTGTCCGAAGCATCACTGTCATTCCTCGGTTTAGGTATTCCGCCGCCCGCACCGAGTTGGGGGACGATGATAGAAGAAGCTCGCGGCTTCGACATTCTCTACAACGCGCCGCACGTATTGTTTTTTCCCGGCATCGCTATCGCACTGACGGTGCTCGCCTTTAATTTTATCGGCGACGGTCTGCGCGAATACCTCGACCCCAAACAGCGAACGAGATAGTGTATGGCCGACTCACCAAAGATCTTTGCATTGGGCGACAGATGCATCACGGTCGACTTCGGCAATAAGATCTCGATCGAGCTGAATAACAAAACACTCTCGCTGGCGTCGCGTCTGAGTGATTACCCCTTTCGCGGATTTATCGAAGCCGTTCCGGCTTATTCGTCCGTCGCTGTTTTTTACGATGCGGTCGAGGTGCGACGAAATCTGTCGGAATTCAATTCCGCCTTCGAGGCGGTTTCCAATATTCTCCGAGTCGCTCTGCGGCAGCCGGACGCAACACTACAAACAGATGGCCGGATCTTCGAGATTCCAGTTGATTTCAGCGAACGCGCGGCTCTCGACCTGAACTTCGTCGCAAGCTACGCCAACCTTTCGTCGGGCGAAGTGATCGATCGGTTCCTTGCGAAAGCGTACCGGGTTTACATGATCGGTTTTCTTCCCGGGTTTGCGTATATGGGTGATGTCGATGAACGCATCGCCGCTCCGCGCAAAGATTCGCCACGCACTAGAGTTCCAAAAGGCAGCGTCGGGATCGCATCGCGTCAGACGGGGATCTATCCGCTCGAATCGCCCGGCGGTTGGCAGATCATCGGACAAACGGATATCGAACTTTTCACGCCGAACGACTCAACACCCAGCCTATTGCGGGCCGGCGACGAGGTGCGCTTTGTCCCGAAATGAGTCTGCTAATCAGAAAACCCGGGATACATACCACGGTTCAGGACACGGGCCGGACCCGAGCGAGGAGCTTTGGTGTTAACCCCAACGGACCGATGGACACCGCGGCGCAGCGTTTGGTCAATATAATTATCGGGAATGACGAATCCGAAGGCGTACTCGAAATGCACTTCCCCGCTCCCGAGATCGAATTCGACGCCGACGCGATGATCGCGATCGGCGGTGCGGACTTCGGTGCAAACGTGGACGATGTATCCATTTCAAATTGGAGCAATGCGTTCGTGCCTCAAGGCAGTGTCGTGACGTTTGAAAAAAAGATATCCGGCAATCGCGCTTACCTCGCCGTGCGAGGCGGCTTCCGGATCGATAAGTGGCTAGGGAGCGCGAGCACAAATTTGATCGCCGGAGTCGGAGGTGTGTCGGGCAGGAAGTTAATGCCAGGCGATCGCATAGTTTGCGGAGCTTCGACTCGCGGATCGGATCAAAACACAATTGGCGCTTCAATACTTCCGCGTTACAGCCGCTTTCCGACCGTTCGCGTCCTCGCGGCAAGCGAATACGAATTTCTAACGCCGGTCGCTGCGCGAATGTTCCTCGGCGAAGGCTTCACGTTGACGAACCACTGCGATCGGATGGGCTATCGCATGACGGGCAAACCGCTACATTTGCTCGACGATTTACAGATGGTTTCTTCGGCGGTCACGTTTGGGACTATTCAGCTGCTTCCGGACGGGCAGATCATAATCCTGATGGCGGATCATCAAACTTCTGGAGGTTATCCGCGAATCGCGAACGTCATTTCCGTGGACCTTCCAATTCTCGGACAATGCGGGCCGGGCGACGGCGTTAGCTTCACTATGGTTTCGATCGAAGACGCCGAACGCCTGGTGCTTGAATTCGAAAACAAATTGAATTTCTTGCGTGTCGGGTGTAGATTGCAAAATCACAATGCTGTCGATTGATTTGAATTGCGACATGGGCGAAGGCTGCGGCAACGACGCCGAGTTGATGAAGTATATTTCATCGGCGAACATCGCTTGCGGATTTCACGCCGGCGACAGCTCGACGATGAGCCACACAGTGGAGCTTGCCCTCGAGCACAGCGTCGCGATCGGTGCCCATCCCGGTTTTCGCGATCTCGAAAACTTTGGCCGGAATGCGATGTCATTGCCGCCGAACGAAGTCTTTGCGATCGTGGTCGAACAAGTCCAGACGTTAAAGCGTGTATGCGAGACGCACGGCGCTCTGCTTCATCACGTAAAGCCGCACGGCGCTTTGTACAATCAGGCCGCCAAAGACGACCAGCTCGCAACCGCAATAGCTGATGCGATCGTCAGCGTCGATCGAAGTCTCGTTCTATACGGACTGTCAGGCAGTTTTCTGATCTCAGCGGCGGAGGCGGCGGGGCTGAAAACTGCATCCGAAGTTTTCGCCGATCGGACGTATCAGTCCGACGGGAGCTTGACGCCGCGTACCGAGCTGAATGCATTAATCACCGAGGTTGAAACCGCCATTGCTCAGGCGTTGCAAATGATTCGATCGAGAATCGTGACATCGACAACAGGCGAGAGCGTTTCGATCAGGGCGGACACGCTTTGCGTCCACGGCGACGGCGCACACGCCGTGGAGTTCGCGAGAGCGATTCATGAAGCGTTTGAGGGATTCGAGATCGCTATACAGCCTATTTAGTCTTTAGTTTTTAGTTTTTAGTTTTTAGTTTTTGGTTCACACTTCATAGTTACCGATCCGTTCGATGAAAGAACGTTCCATAAGATCCGTCATTCTCGGTGCCGCGTTCCTCATGACGACTTCCGCTGTCGGACCGGGATTTCTTACACAGACTGCGGTCTTCACCGGCCAGTTACTGGCGAGTTTCGGTTTCGTAATTCTCATCTCAGTCGTTCTCGATATCTTCGCCCAGCTCAATATCTGGCGTGTGCTCACTGTCAGCGGCAAGAGAGCCCAAGATATCGCGAACGAGACCATTTCCGGCAGCGGATATCTGCTCGCGGCACTCGTCGCTCTCGGCGGATTGGTTTTCAACGTCGGTAACATCGCAGGTTGCGGTCTCGGGATGAATGTCCTGTTCGATATTCCCGTCGAAGTCGGAGCTTTGATCAGCGCGTGTGTCGCGATCGGTATCTTTCTTGTCAAAGAAGCAGGCCGGGCGATGGATATTTTTGTGAAGGTACTCGGCATCGTCATGCTCGGGTTGATCGTCTACGTCGTGATCGATGCCCAGCCTCCGATTATCGAGGCCGCTTACCGCACGATCCTCCCCGAACGCATAGATGCTCGCGCAATTGTCACGCTGGTCGGGGGTACGGTGGGCGGCTATATTACGTTCGCGGGTGCACATCGGCTGATCGACGCGGGTATTACTGGAACGGAGTCACTTCCGGAGGTGAACCAAAGCGCCGTGATGGGCATCATGCTCACCGCGACCATTCGTGTGCTTTTATTTCTCGCCGCCCTCGGCGTCATCTCGCTTGGCTTGCCGATTGACCCGGCGAATCCGCCAGCGTCGGTTTTTCGTCACGCAGGCGGCATCGCCGGTTACAAGATCTTTGGTGTCGTTATGTGGTCCGCCGCGATAACTTCGGTCGTCGGCGCCGCATACACGTCCGTTTCTTTTTTCAAAAGCTTCCACAAAGGGCTTGAGCGTCGCGGTAATTACGTTATCGTTAGTTTCATCGTGGTCTCGACGCTGGTATTTCTTGCGCTGGGCCGTCCGGTTAATGTACTGCTCTGGGCGGGCACCATTAACGGGTTCATTCTGCCGATCGGGCTTGCATTGGTTTTGCTGGCATCGCGAAAACCTGAGCTCATCAAAGGATATTCGCATCCTCGATGGCTCCAGATAGCAGGCTGGTCGGTTGTCGTATTAATGACGGGATTCAGCATCCAAACGTTGATCGAAGCCGGACGTTAACAACCGGTGATCTTTTTTCGAAAATATCGCATCAAAGGGACGAATCCGATCCGGAGACCGTTAATATGATGATGAGAATTTCGAGTTTGCTTTGCTCTTCCTTGCTCGTCGCCGTTTCAATTTCGGCCCAGTCTGGACGTAAGATCGAACCCACTCCGACCCCGCTTCCGTTGATCCCAGACGTCTCGGACACATACTCCGAATCGACCCCGCAGAAAAAACGACCGGTTGCGGTGTGGCCGTCTCTTCGCGGCGATCTGTCGGCCGGGACATCGGATCAAACAAACCAGACGCGTTCCAAGAAGCCCACGACGACCACTCCCTCCGCATCGGACAGCGATCAGGTCGTGAGGGTCGAAACGAGTTTGATCACGATCCCTGTGTCGGTATTCGACCGTCATGGACTGTACATTCCAAATCTTCGCAAGGAAGATTTCAGGATCTTCGAGGATGGAAAAGAGCAGCAGATCGAGTATTTCGGGACGTCCGAAAAGCCGTTCACCGTGGTACTTCTGTTGGACACCAGTCCGTCGACCGAATATGAAATAGACGAGATACGAGACTCTGCACGAGCTTTTGTTGATCAGCTTAAACCCCAGGACAAGGTGATGGTCATCGAATTCAATGGCAAGGTGAATGTGCTGACGGAGCCGACCAACGACCGCGCAGCGATCTACAAGGCGATCGAGCGAGCTGATTTCGGCGACGGCACGTCCCTCTACGACGCGGTTACATTTTCTTTATCGAAACGCCTGAACGCGGTCCGCGGTAGAAAGGCAATTGTTCTGTTTACGGACGGCGTCGATACACGGTCGTCAAAATCTAACTACGACACGACCCTCGCGCTTGCCGAAGAGTCGGACTCGTTGATCTTCCCCATCTACTACAACACGCTCGAAAAAACGCAGGCCGACGCGATAGGTGTCTTTGGACCGCCGCCGGCGGGATCAACGGCCCGTGAGTATGCGGTGGGAAAACAATATCTCGAGGAGCTCGCCGCTTACACTGGTGGACGCGTTTTCCGGCCTGAGGCGACACCCGGCGGTCTGACAGCGGCCTTCGAAGGGATCGCAGAAGAATTACGACGGCAATACAGCATCGGATACATCCCAAGCGATGACGGGAAAGCGGGCCAGCGCAAGCAGATCAAAGTTCGCGTCAATCGCCCGAACCTCGTTCTCCGCGCCCGAGACAGCTATATCGTGGGTGTCAAATAATATCGAACTTCCTGATTTATTCTTCCCGCGAAGCGTACTGAAAGTACACTGATTTTGCTTGCACCTAAGGTATATAATTTCCTACTAGTGACGCCCTCCTAAAAGCAGTACCAATCTAAAATAGAGAATTCCCGGGCGCTTATAGAAAGGTAGGAGGCACAATTGCCATTAAGAGATCGAAGTGCACCAAGCTCTATTGCCAATTTGGAGGAAGCCAAGCCAGTCAAAATGGAACTATATTCAAATCGATCCGAAACGCGCCACCTGGATCAACGGAACCGGAGAAATCGAAGTAAGTTCATCCTTTAGCGAGGACGCAAGTATGTCCATTCCCGCCGCATTTCCCAAGCCGAGATCTTCTAACTCGGTCGTCAGAAGTATCAAATCCGGCTTTACATTATTGATGACGTAATCGAGCGTAAGGGGTGTCAAGGTTTCTTCGACATCGATCTTGTCAATGAGTCCCTGGTCGAGTGCGGCTGGGTTCTCACGCGGATCGAGCGTTACAATTTCAATGTTCTTGTTTTTGCGAAGTTGTCGTATAACCTGCGCTCCATTATCCCCAGCTCCGCATACTAAAACTTTCAACATATTGCCTCCATGTTCGTGGTCAGATCCAGTTCATGATCGCGAACCAATAAAACATTCCTGCAAGAATTGCCGAACTGATTAACGTTGCGATAATTCCATATTTAAACATCTCGCCGCCCGTAAGAAGGCCGCTTGCACCGATCAGTGCCATTCGGCCGGAAGCTGATGGCAGCGAATAACCGAACGTAGTTGCAAGCGTAACCGGAATGACAAGTTGGACCGCATTAAAGTCTGGGTTGCTTACGGCAATATTGATCAGGACGGGTACAAGCACGGCAGCGATCGTCGTATTGTTGAGTACATTCGTTAGAGCTGCCGAAATAACCACCAGGAGCAACATTGAAACCCAAAGCGGCGGGCCCGTAACTAGCGGAGTCATCGACGCTGCTAACCATTCGGTCGCACCGGAACGTGTGAGCGTGTCGCCCAGCGAAAGCCCCGCCCCGATAATAAAAAATATGCCCCAACTGACGCCCTGAATGTCTTCCCAATTTATTATTTGTCTGACCGCCAGATAAAGCACTGCGAGCACGGCGATTACGGCGCTTGAAAGCATTGTAGGTGGGAGGTTTAGATAGCCTTCGATCGTCGCGCCAAAAACCCAAAACAGAGCCGCGACGCCCATCGTCGCGATTATCTCCTTTTCCCGGGCGGACCTTTTTCCCATCTCCTCGAGGTTTGCCTGAACGCCGCTAATTTCGATCTTGCTGATAGAGACCGGAACCATTTTCAAAAGCAGCCACCAGGTAACCGGGAAGATAACGAGAAACGGCGGTAGACCGTATTTCGACCAATCGAGAAATGACCATGGTCGAATCTTCTCGAGAAAACCGGATGCGACAGCATTTGAGGCCGACCCCATTATTGTCACCATGCCGCCCAGACTCGCGCTGTACGCAATGCCAAGAATCAGCAGAACCAGCAGCGAACGAGCCTTATCTTTATCTTTAACTTCGCGTGAAATGGTTAATGCTACGGGTATCAAAACAGCGGCTGTCGCGGTATTTTCGACCCACATCGAAAGCAACGCGGCAATTCCCATCAAGCCGAACAACAGTTTTCGGACGTCGCCGCCGGATGAAATAATGGTCTGAAGCGCCAACCGCCTCGTCACACGGTGTTTTCTAAGCGCCTGGGCCAGGAAGAGCGACGCAAGAATTAGAAATACGACCGGTCTTGAGAACGGTTCGAAACTCTGAGATGCAGTGGCGACACCAAACAGTATCTGTGCGACCGGTATCATCAACGCTGCTAATGGCAAGGACACCGGTTGAAGCGACAGAACTCCGGCGGTGAATATAAACACGACGATAGCTCGATGAGCCGAGCCCGTCAGGCCAGCCGGTGCAGGAAGAATAAAAATTAGAAAGGTAAATAAAACAATGGCAATGAACTTACCGTGAGGTTTTTGGAGCCAACTGTACGAACGCGGGAGAAAAACACGCAATGGCTCTGCGTGAGACCGCGGCTCAATAATCTCCTTAGGCTTATCTTGTTCAAGAGCCTTTTTTAGAGGTGGAAGCACCAACGCGAAAGTGCTACGCGCAACTTCGGCGGTAAAGTGCAATAGGACGCCAAAAACGTCGTTCTGCCAATTCTGTTTATTGCGGGCAAGATGTTTTTCGACTTCAGCCCGGCACGAACCACAATGAGCAATATGCTCATCATCCTCGCGGCTGTTCATGCCTGTTCTCAGGCGCTGAGCATATTCCCTTGGCTCGATGTGATTAGACGCCGTCATTTATTCATTCTATTCGCTCGATTCGTCCGGTTCGGCATTATCGACGAGAATAACGATTTCGTCCTCGGTTAGAATGTGATTGGGCAGCGAGACTTGTCCCGCCGAAGTTTCGATGATAAATTTGAAGGCTCCGATTCTGACCAGCTTACCTTCGTGAGCGCGAAATCGGAGGGTAGCTCCCGGCAAAAAAGATTCGCGCGCATGAAATCCGGCACTGATATTCCTGGCTAGTTCCCGGTTTCCGATACCGAATGAAATAGACAGGGACAACAACAGAGCCGCAAGAAGGACGATGATGACGCTTGTAAAAAGTACCGTTTCCACGCCGAGCTGCTGAAGTGCAATTACAAAGACAAATACGAAGAGTATGTACTTTACGAACGTCCCCACAAATGCACCCGACTTTAATCCAGATTTATCCGCGTAAGCGCCGAGCGCGTCGCCGAGCACACCCGAAAAAAGGGTCCCCAACAAAATAATCAGCAATGATGCAAGAACACGGGGCAGGAACGTGACCGCCGACTTAAAAGCGCCGGCGACAAATCCCAATCCGAGCGATTCGATTGCGGCGAGCAGGAAAAGAAAAAGAATCAACCAGAATGCGAATCGCGCAATGAGTCTTGAAAGAGATGACGTAAAGCCCCAGGAACTTATGATCGGGGCGATACCGGTTTTTTCGGCAATCTTGTCCACACCGAGTCGCCTGAGAATTGAACCCAGCAGGAACCTGATAACAAGGGCTGCTATCCATCCGATCAGGAACAACAGTACGGCCCCGAGTAAACCAGGCAGCCACTCCATGATGTCCCTGAGAACATTGCTAAACAGTTGTTGAAATGATTCCAAATCAAATTTCATAATATTTTGAATCGATCCATTTTTATGCCGGATAGCATTCTAAATTTTTCAGAGTGGCGACAAATAGGGATGAAAATTGTTGCGAGTTCCCAGAACATCAAGAATCGGAAGATCCATACCGTCCCGTGCCCAATCAATGTAGTGGCGCACATTCGTCGGTGATGCTTGGCTTAACGAACATGACGTTCGGAGAGCCAAATCGGGTTAAGGACCCGAGATACGGCGTATTGTTTATTAGACTTCAGCCGTAGTTGTCGCAGCGGTTATAGTCCTGACATGTATGAATTGCGCGAGGAAGAATATATCACATCTACGTCCAACGGTCGCTCGCTTCGCATCCTTTAGTACCAAATGCCCGGAGCGTTTTAGCCGACCTCGAAGCGCTCGCGCAAGGTCACGATACGTGCCGACCTATGCGGTCGCCATGATCCACAATGCCCTTGACGACGAGACAGGCTCTGTAATGTTCGAAAAGTCTTTCGAACGACAAGACGCGCTGATGACATTTTTGAAAGTAGAGCCAAAATGGAACAACCTAAGAAATGAACCTCGATCTATTGAACTGATGCGCCGGATGAATTTTGAATAAAAAAAAGGCTGTCAGGAAAATCAGTTTCCTAGGACAGCCTCAAAAATAAAATGGTGATCCGACCA
>JBDTWZ010000058.1:0-16635 GCA_040006435.1 Acidobacteriota bacterium | reverse complement strand
TCTTAAGTCGGCGGGATAAGTCCTAAACAAATATGAAATCTCTGAGCGCTAGATCCTGATCTTACCTACCTTCTCCGGCTTTTTTTCGGTAGTCGGTTTCAGATAAGGTGCGTCGTCGTGCTCTCGTTTCGATTGTTCGCCGGCGGAATGCCACTTCATCCATTCGCCGGGAGCATCGAAGGTTTCGCCGCCATGTTGGGTGATACGCGGACGAATACGGCACATAACCGGTGTGTTGATACCGACGCCGCATATCACGGCCTGACCCTTTGTTAACGCTGGAAGCTCAGCGAGCATGGTACGTCCCGCACCCTCCACCGATTGAGCAACAGTCTGCTGGTCGATCGGATTTACGATCCGCATGATGATCTGCGTCATGCACTGCGACAGAACATCCTGATCAAGCTTGCCAGGCCGCTGGGTGATCAGTCCGATACCTACGCCGAACTTTCGACCCTCGGACAAAATTTGCTTGAGAACATTTGTCGAGACTACATTTGCGCCCGCCGGCGCAAAACGGTGTGCCTCTTCGAGCAGCGTGAAGACCGGATAATTCAAGTAGTTCTCGCCAGTCGAAACTTCGCCACGCGTCGTCATGACGCGGGCCTTGTTCGCACGCCGAAGCAATGTTCCGACGATGACTTGCTGCTCGGGCTGCTCGATGTCCGAAAGATCGAGGATCGTGCAGCGGCCCGGTCGAAACATATCCTGCAGGGGAATGTGCTCATTTGCCGAGAAAATACCGTCTTTCTTATCGAAGCGTGCGTCGAGCCGCCACAGCAATCCCTGGATGGACGAAACGTTTCCGCCGTCGCCGGCATTGTCGCCTTCCTTTCCGAACTGCTGTTTCTGCACGTGGTCTCGAAGGTCGAAATAGCTGTAGAGATACTCGCGCTTGCCCTCCGCTTTGAGTTGATCGTTCAGGCTTCGAAAAGCCTGGCCGAGAAAGTGGAGCATTTTGTCCGACGTGCCCTCAGGCAAGAGATATTTCACGTCTGCTTCGGTAAGGGTCGAGAACCGGACCTTGATCTTGTCTGGGGTGAATATCCTGACCTCGGGCTTGTAACCATCTTCCCCGTAAAACTGCTTGTTGCCCTGGATCGACTGCATGGTGTGATATTCGCCATGCGGATCGACAATCAAAACCGAGGCGCGGTTCCATGACTGCATCAGCTCTTCGACGATGACACCGGCGGTGTACGACTTGCCTGAACCGGTCGACGCCAGAATTGCAAGATGTGTCGAAACAACATCTCTCACAGAGAGCACTACCGGAACTTCACCTGGTTCGCGAGTGAGCAGGCTGCCGAGGTGCGCCGAACCGTGATCGGCCACGCGGCGCGGGCTGAGCATTTCCGAAAGCGTGTCGCTCGAAGCGAGAAAGATCGGATCGCCGGGCTGCGGCGGAATACGCGGGTTTACGAAATCGTTCAGCTTGCGGCTGAAATAGCCGATCGTCTCGACGGTGATCTCGTAGATCTCGAGCGAGTCTTCCTCAAGCCCGATCAGAGCAGAAACGGTGGACGGCGGCGTGCCGGGATCAGCAAGAAACGCATCAGGGAGATTTCGGACGAGCTTACGGGCATTGATGGTCCCGACGATACGGCGGCGCTCATCGCCGGTCTGTGTTTCGTAGTAAACGAACTCGCCGATGCGGGTTCTGTTGTTGTCGCGTGTGATGAAGAGGTATTCGTGCGGAAGAAGGCCGGGGCCTTTAACAGTGCCGGTGAGAATGTCGGTGGAGGGTTGCATAAGTGATTTCGCGAGAATTATAGCGCCGCTGGCTTTTGGTCTTTGGTCTTTGGTTATCTTCTCGCTCAAAGAGGGTCAATGCCAAAGTCCAAAGTCCAAAGACCAAAAGCCGACGACAAAAGGAACAAACTCAACCCTCATCCAGCAACTGGTCTTCGATCGTCGCCAACTCTCGACGGAGGTTTTTTTCCATTGATGTCGCGACCTCAACCTGCTCGACCTGAATGGCCTGTTCCTGAAGATCGTAGTCCAGCTCGATCCGCTGAGCGGTATTTACACGCTCTAGCTGCTGGTTGATCTCATCGCGGCGGCGGACAAGTTGTTCTCGGCTAGGCTTGCTCGCGGGCATATCAGTAACCTCCTTAATGATCGGTTGCTTCCAAGTATATCAATCCACCAGCGGGAACGGGGAATCGGCTCGTCAGCATTAATTCTCGCTTCGTCACATCGAAGTTGGCCAAAGCGCCGCCGAAGTGATAAAAATAACGCTCATGGAAACCCTCCCGGTGAAGCGCCGGAAATTTGTCACCTTGAGACGGCGATGGAAATATCGCCGAACGCGGTATTCGCATTCGCACTGGCGCGTGCACGCGCTCGCAGCGGAGAGAAAGAAAAAATGTACGCTGTGTTCGAGCGCAGTCTTGCACTTGGCGGCATGTCGGCCGCGTCGCTGAAAGAAGAGAAAGACTTTAGCGGAGTTAGAGCCGAGACCAAATTTGTCGAGTATGCGAAAAAGCTCGATGCAGTCGCGAATCCATGCCTGTCGCGTCCGGAATATCGCGAGTTCGATTTCTGGATCGGCGAATGGGCACCGCAAAATGTCCGGGGTCTGACGGTCGGCACGAGCAGCATTCAGCTTATTCTCAACGGCTGTATTATTTTCGAGAACTGGCAAACGCCGGTCTCTTCGGGAAAGAGTTTTAATCTATTCGATGTACGTGACGGCAAGTGGCACCAGACCTGGGTCGACGCGTCCGGCGACATGACGCACTACGTCGGCGGCCTCGAGAACGGCAAGATGGTTCTTATCGCCGACACGATGACGAACGCAAAAAAATCGCTTGCGAGAATGACGTTTTCGAAATTGCCTGATGGAAATGTTCGACAGCACGGTGAAAGTTCGTCGGATGATGGCAAGACGTGGACGACGACCTTCGATTTCAAATACGTCCGGGTCAAGTAAGGAGGAAGTCCATGAGATCCACCGGAACAAGGATCGTCAGTATCGCGGCGATAGCGTCATACGTTATCGGTACTGCCCTTTTCGTCGGCGAGGGTTCGGTCCTGGGAGACGAACGAGTGCTCAAACGTCACCGTCACCGTGGCGAAGTCAAGCCGGCACTGAATCTCGCGGCGGGTCAGTAAGATCATCTTTGCGGACTTTGCATGATTTGAATGCGTTTCACTCAAACCCCGCAAGCTGCAAAGAAGATGGTGGTTCGCTTACTCTGCGATCTTTGCGAGCTCAGCGTGATATTTTCTTTATCTCACGCAGAGCTCGCAGAGTTCGCAGAGAAGATCAGCCGGGAGTCATCATACGAAAAACCCAGATCGGCACCTCGTACGGTCACAGCGGTTTTCCTGGCTAAATGACCGATATGAGGTATTTCCCAGAAAAGAGAATCGCATGGGCGATACAGGTCAATACAAGTGTTACGCGAGATCTCGGAAAGCCGCTCGGCCGCGTGCGTCACTTCGAGGCCCGACAATGGATCGGGCCTTTTCGCGCTACAATCGGTTCGATCCCATTACCTTAAAGGAGACTTTCCAAAGATGAAGAAACTTTTCGCGGCGATCATCGCTGTTTCGTTTGTAGCAAATGCATTGGCCGCGTCTGACTTAAGCGGCGAGATCGACGCCGCGACGACGAGGTTGATGCCCAAGATCGTCGAATGGCGACGTCACCTCCATCAATATCCCGAGCTTGGGAATCGGGAAGTAAAGACCGCGAAGTATATTGAGGATCATTTGCGAAAGCTTGGCATCGACGTTCGCACCGGCGTTGCCAAGACAGGGGTCGTTGGGATCTTGAAAGGCAACGGGCCGGGGCCGGTAATTGGTCTGCGGGCCGATATGGACGGGCTTCCGGTTACCGAAAGAAATGCTCTGCCGTTCGCGTCGAAAGAGACGGCCGAGTACAACGGTCAAAAAGTCGGCGTGATGCACGCATGCGGCCACGACACGCACGTCGCGATGCTCATGGGCGCGGCCGAGATCCTCAGTGGAATGCGGGACAAGATCAAAGGGACCGTGGTTTTCATTTTTCAGCCAGCGGAAGAAGGACCGCCCGTTGGCGAAGAGGGTGGAGCTCCGTTGATGGTGAAAGAGGGCGTGATGGACAACCCGAAGATCGACGCGATCTTTGGCATTCACATTAACTCGCAGACTGAAGCTGGGACGATCAAGTACAAAAGCGGCGCCGTCATGGCCTCGAGCGACTGGTTTTAGATCAAGGTTAAGGGCCGGCAGACACACGGCGCATATCCGTGGCTCGGCGTCGACCCGATCGCGGTCGCGACCCAGATCTATACCGGGCTTCAGATGATCGTGTCGCGCCAATCCGAGCTGTCGAAAGCACCGGTCGTTATTACCGTCGGCAAGATAAACGCCGGAGTACGGGAGAACATCATCCCCGAGGAACTAACGATGGCGGGAACAATTCGGACACTCGACGCGGCGATGCAGAAGGAAGTCCACGAGAAGATCCGTTTGACCGCGACGAAGATCGCCGAAAGTATGGGAGCGACGGCCGAAGTTTCGATCGATACCAAGACGCTCGTCACGTACAACACACCGTCGCTTGTCGAAAGGATGCTGCCTTCGCTGGAAAAAGCCGCGGGTAAGGAAAACGTTCGCCAGACAGAATGGGTGACTGGGGCCGAAGATTTTTCTTACTTCGGTGAAAAAGCGCCGTCGTTTTACTTCACCGTCGGCGGGATGAGAAAAGGGCAGGACCCGAAAACGGCCGCTGCCCATCACACACCTGATTTTCTGATCGACGATAGCCGCCTCGACGTTGGCGTCAAGGCCTTTGCTAATATCGTCTTCGACTACGAATAAAAAAAGGGAAAATGTGAAAACGTGAAAAACGTGAAAAGGTGCGGTTAGCGAACTCTGGGGGCGGGTAGTTTCTGCCCCGGCTTCAACTCGGTGTTACCTGCAATTGTCCTTCCCGTGCCGCGAAACATAGGCGTAAATATCCAGTTGGAATGCTTTTCGATCCCGTAGTACGCGATGATCGATTTACTGCGGCTCTGGCTGGCGACGCCGATGAACGGCTGATTGTCAGTTGTGACGTCAAAATCTTCGTCCACGATATCCGTCTCGTCTTCTGTTCCCGTATTCAGGTTTACGAGAAGTTGGATCGAGTAGCGGTCAAGCTGCGGGGCCGGATTGCTCGGCAGCAAACCGTTGTTGAAAGCCTGTACGCGCTTGGCAAAAGCCGAAATTATTTTCGGATCGGGCTTGATGAGGCGCCATTTTCCGTCGTCGCTGAGCGGATCGGTCGCCGCCGACGGACGAAGGATCATCGTTTTCTTCGTGCCCTGCGGCAAACCCTCGAGCAGATCGTCGATCGACTCCGGCAGCTTAGCTCCGTTGTGAAAGACGACGTATCGCCGGATCGCTTCGGCGATCTCTTCGCCGCGTCGAATCGATTCCAATTCTTTTTCGCGCTGGACCCCTTGCTGAACAGACGGCGCAACCGCAAGAAGGGCGACGGCGAAGATCGCCATCATCATCATCACCGCGATCAGGGTCATACCGCCTTGGCCGCTTTGTAAAGGCTTACGGTTTTCCATCGCCGTCATCATCGTCGTCCTGATCTTTCTTGTCCGCCGGGCGATTCGCCGCTGGTGGAACATAGCGTGGAATGTTGTCCGGAATTCCGGGAATGCTTTGACCGGGCGGAACCTGGAAGTTGGTGCCGGGACTATAAGGCACGTAATTTTCGCCGCCCGGAATACCCGGCCGCGCCGGCTGTGTGCTTATCGTTCCCGGCGCGGGCCGGAAGAGGGGAATTTTGTGCTTAAAACCAAGGCTGACATCTTCGAACACGGTTTCCTCTGCCGAAATGCTCATCAGCCGAAATCGTCCGCCGACAACGTCATTCAGCCGAGCGCTCAAGGGCGTCTGACGTCCCTGCTCCATGAAATACGCCGTATCGTTGTTGCTCAGCCTTCGGGCGATCATGCCGATGTACTGAAATACCGGTTTTGGCGGAGCCTGTACGTTCAACATCACCGCGTTCGAATACTTCTTGCCGTCCGATGTTTGAATAATGATCTGGCGCGGGCCCTCGGCGGCAATGAAGTTTGCCGGGACATCGGCGACCATTCTCTGCTCATTGACGAAGCTTGTCGGAAGCTCGCTCTGACTAAAGTATATTTTTGCGTCCGGCTGCATGCGCTCGCCGGTGATCTCAAGCCTGAATCCTCGCGAACCGGCGTAAACACTGCCCGGATTAAAGCCGGTAATGTAGATGGCAGGTGTCGGCGTCGGTGTCGGAGGCTCCGGGGTTTTTATCGGAGGCACCGGGCAATCGATTCCCGGCTTGCACGGTGGCGGCGGCTCGTAGAAGGCGAAGATGTTCCGTCCGGGATCAGGGCTCGAATAGGCCCCGTTGAAAACCACCGGAGTCATGTAATTGAGATTCTGCTCACTCTCGGTAGGGATCTTGAAGTCGTCAGGATTTGTCGGGACCGTTGCCGAAGGTTTCGGTGTCGGCGACGCTGAGACAGTAACCTTGACACCGCTCGAAAAGATGCTGCCGCCAAATGCGAAAAACAGCGCGCCGAGCGCGAGTACGCCGAGCACGATCGCGGCGATGATCTTGTTCCTTTCGGTCGGGGATTTACCTGCAAACGGATTCATCACGATATAACCCTATTGTCCAGTGGACGCCGGAATCTGCGGCACCGAATTCGGACGGCGGAAATATGCCGCCATCTCGAGCCTTAGACTTACCACTTCGCCGTGCGTCTTGCCTCGCTGCCGTGCAGGCGGTGCCGTCTGCCCAACGGTTGGATTTGAAATCCCGGGTGGAAAGCCGGCACTCGGATTTACGACCGCTCCGGACTGAGTTTGCCCCCTCGGCTGCTCCGAACGCTGCTCGCCTTCGGTGGGTTCCAGCTCGACTGCGCTCACCACCACGAAATCGTTTCCCGTTTCTATCTCGCGAATAAACCGTCTGATGTTTTGGTACGAACCCTCGACCGTAGTTGTGACGTAAACGCCCGGAAACAAACTCCTGTATTTCGTCCGGCCTCGCTCCTCTTCGGATTGTACGCTTTTATTAACGTCGGCGGTTTCGAGCGGTGAATAGTCCGGGCCACTCGTGTTTATCAATCCATACGCGGCAATAAGGCCATTGATGCGCTGGTAAAGTGCCGTCCTTCCATTAGACGCGAAGGGGAGGTACCGCAATTCAAAATCCTCGACGCTGGTCATAAGTTTCGTGACCTGCGTCTCTGTGTCCCGGATATCCCCATACTTGCTTTGCGCCGAGATAAGCTCGATCTCAAGCCGATCACGCTGGGCCCGGGCGCTTTCAAGCTCACGGTTCGCCGGAGCGACCATGAAAATGTATAGCAACGCGACGATAAACAAAGCGACCATTGCAAAGACAACCGTGACCAGTTCGGCCGGTCCCCACATTCCGCCATAAACTTTACGGGGGCGATTGACCGGGACGACATCAATACGCTGTTCCTTGTCGATCACTATCGTCTCGTCCCCGGTCAGAAGTACGGTGCGGCTCACTTCATCGACAACTACCGCATCGTCAAGAGTTTGGCCGTATTCGTTTACGACGATCTCGGGCTCGTTCTCTTTGGGTATATTGGTCTGGTCGAGAGGCTTTTCGTCCATATACTATTGCTGGCCTCCCTGATTCGTCTGTGCAATATCACTTGCCCGGACCGGTGCATAACCGTAGGCGGGCGTATAGATCAAATGCAGCGTGTACTCGGTATAGGTCAGGCTCTCGTTCTGCTGACGGTCCTGCCCGCGAAGCTCGGCCTGAAACAAACCCGAATTGTTCATTTGCGCGATCATTGTCATGACCGACTGATAATCGCGGCTGAGAACGTCAAAATCGAGTTCCGCCTTAATCCGGTCCCCGTCCTTGTAAATATTTTCGACCGCGATCCGCGATGCACTCACGCTGCCGGGCAGGACAGCTTCCAGATCCGCGAACAAACGCGACCACCCAAAAGTCTTGTTGGCGACAAGCTTATGCGACGCAATTAGTAAATTCTGCTGTTCGGGAGTGAGCTGTTTCTTAACCTCTTCGCCTTTCCCTTTCAATGCGTCTATCTCTTCTTCCTGTTGCTTGATCCGGCTCCGGGCGAGTTCGGTCTGGGTAGCAGCCTTATTGAGCTGTGAAAAGCACAACAAACCGCCGGACACAGCCACCGCAAGCAGCAAAAGCGAGATCAGATACGGCGTGGTTCGATTTCGAAAGGGCCGGCTAGCTAGATTGAGTTTGGTGATCACTGGTCGTAATGCTTTGAAAAACTAATTTTGCGGTCGAATTCCAGGGCGCGCGAAACGCTAGCTTACCACGAAAAGAATTCCCTGTCTTTCACGAGGAATGTGATGCAAAAGTTGCAAAAAGAGTTACTCGCGACGTGACGGTAATGAGCGCGCTAGATCATCCTCGGTGACATCGTAGTAGGCGCATACGCGATTGCGTCCTTCGCGTTTCGCTCGATACAGGGCGGAATCCGCCATTTCGACCAGCTCAATCGGATCAGAGGAGTCGTGCGGAAACGTCGAGATGCCGATACTGATCGTCACGTGATGCTTAGCCACCGGCTTTCCGGTCCTCACCACGCTGAAGTCTCGTGATTCGATGACAGACCTTATCCTCTCAGCCGCAATCAGTGCCTGAATAACTTCGGCATCAAGCAAAAACGCGGCAAATTCCTCGCCGCCAAATCGGGCGGCGGCATCACCGCTACGCATTATCTCGCTGATCGAGCCCCCGATCTCTTCGAGTGTTTTGCTTCCCGTCAGATGGCCGTACGTGTCATTGACGTTCTTGAAGTGATCGACGTCCATCATAAGGACGCAGAACGACCGACCTTCGAATTTTGCACGCGCCGTTTCGCGACGAAGCTCGGAAAAAAAAGAGCGGCTGGACAGCAGGCCCGTCAGATCATCATGCGAGATAAGGCGGTGAATCTGCCGTTGGTATTCGCGATCGATCTCATCGAGAAGGTCGAAGCGCAAAATATGCTCGCCGATCGTTATCTTGTCTCCGTTCTGAAGCACTTCGCGGGAAACTCTTTGGCCATTCACGAGAATGCCGTTTCTCGAACCGAAGTCGGTGAGCACATATTCAACCGCGTTTGTTTCTTCATTGACAACCTTATTGATCCGAGCGTGGCGGCGTGAAACCTTTGTGTCGTTGACGCGGACGTCCGCTTCCAGGGCGCGGCCGAGAATAACTTCCTCACGCTCTAAAGGGATTGGAACAGCGATCAACTCCCCGCTTAGAAAAACAAGCGCAGGGCGGAGATCACGTTTCAGTTTTTCGGGTTTCATCATACGGGACGGGTGACGTGGATGTGAGGCGTGGGAATCCTGATATAGGATAGCCTAACTTCGCCCTAAATTTCCAGAAGTTTTTGGCTATCCCCCGGACGCATGAAAATTACAGATGAATGGACGCATTTCCTGTATTTCATGATTCGCGCATAACATTAAAGAACTTGAGGATCCTTATAATAAAACTGGGCGCCATCGGCGATATCATCCATACTCTGCCGGCACTTGCTGCGATCCGAGCAAGGTTTCCCGCGGCCGAGGTCTCGTGGGTCGCTGAACAACGGTCGGCTGAGATACTTCGCGGCAACCAACTCCTTGACAATTTGATCGAGGTGGATACGAAATCACTTCGCGGCGGCAAAGTCATTGAGAAAATGCTGATCGAGGGCGCGAAGCAGGTCAAGAGCCTTCGCCAATACGATTTCGACATTGCGATAGATTTTCAGGGGCTCTTGAAATCGGGAGTGATCGGAAAGCTGTCTGGGGCGAAAACTCGATGGGGTTTCGCTCGACCGGATCTACGAGAGCCCGCGGCCCGGGTCTTTTATACTGACACGCTAAAGATCGTAGATAGGGCGCACGTCATTCACCGTAACCTGGCCCTCGCGAATGAGGCTCTTGGTCCAGAATCAAGTCTCGAGCAAATAACCTTTCCTATTTTTACGGCGGACGAACACGCCCTTGAGGCGGAGGCGATCGCGCGGCGCGTTGGCCCGAATTTCGCGATCCTGAATCCGGCCGGCGGTTGGGTAACGAAGCTTTGGCATGCTCAGAAATACGGTCAATTAGCGGACATGATCTGGGATGAGTTTGGAATGGAGTCGATCGTCGTAACCGGGCCTACTGAAGCTGCTCTCGCATCGGAGGTTTTGCAGGCGAGCCGCTCGGGCAAAACGATCACAGCCGAACCGAGTTTGAAAGGCCTATACCAGCTCGCGAAACGTGCCCGCGTGTACGTCGGCGGCGACACAGGCCCGACGCATCTTGCGATCGCGGCGGGCGCTCCGATCGTAGGAATTTTCGGACCCACCGAATGGTGGCGAAACGGCAGTTTGGATGCGGATGATATTTGCGTCGAGCGCCTCGACATCGGCTGTCGCGTAGATTGTCATCGGCGAACATGCTCGAACTGGATCTGCATGGACATCACCCCCGAAACCGTTCTCGAAGCTGTTCGAACGAGGCTCGCCGGGATGCGTGCACCGGCGACACTCGGATGACGAACATTTTTCCGTAGCTCTTCGATTTGAGATATAATCGGGGAAACAAGCGAAGCTGCCGGCGGATGCCTCACGAACATTCCTTGTTGTCTTTATATGAAAGTTTTTGGAGTAAAAACACTCGCCCTGGCCGGGCTTATCAGTATCTTCGCGATCGCTCTATTTGGACAGTCCAACGGCAAGACAGCTGCGAAAACGCTGCCTTTTATTGACGGGGAAAATCTCACATACGAGGGCAAGATCAGCAAGATCATCCGGGGCATTGCCATCGCCGATTTAAGCTTCACGCTGCAGAAAGACCCGAACGGCGAAGATTATGTCGTCAAGGCTGAAGCACGATCGAAAGGAACGCTGCTAAAGTTTTTTCGCTTTAGCTTTCTGCAAGAATTGGAGAGCAGCATCGACTCGGACAAGTTCCGGGCGACTCGTACCGTCAAGCACGACGTTCAAAAGGATAGAGTCCGTAACAGCGAGACGGTATTCGATTACCGCGAGCGACGGGTTACGTATGTCGAGACCGACCCGAATGAGCCGATGCGTCCCCCGCGCCGCATCGCTTCGAGAATCGACGACGTAAGCCACGACCTGATCTCCGGCCTCTACAATTTGCGGCTTCTGCCCCTTGCGGTCGGAAAATCCTTCCGGATGTCGGTCAGCGATTCCGGGCTGGTTTACGATATTCCGGTCCGTGTTACAGCACGCGAACTGCAGAAATCGATCTTTGGACGGAAATGGTGTTTTCGGATCGAACCGCAGGTCTTTGGACCGAATCGGTTAATCGAGCGCGAAGGTGATATGACGATCTGGATAACTGACGATGCTCGCCGGTTACCCGTCCGATCCGTTGTCAACTCGCCCTACGGAAAGATCGACATCCGTCTGAAAACCGCGAAGAACCTCCGGTAGCTCCGACTTCCCGCACCTACAAAAACAAACGACAGCTTGTAACTCGCCGCTAAAGCCATCATAATTTCGTTTTATTTCAGGCTCTATTTATAAGAGTGGGCTTTCGGTCGGCCGGGCCGCGCAACCGGTTTTTTTGAATGAGTAAAGGTTTGAAAAAAAAGAGTAAGTTACTTCCGGAAACCGAATTTATCGAGTTTATCCCGGTCGACGAGTTGTCGTCTTCGGCCGAATTCGTAAGTTCTACTGCCGAGGCACCGAAAATCGTCGCCGGCGACACTGCCGCGCCGTCAAGCAAGCTTGAGCAAATGCCGCCAGTCTTTCGCGAGCTTGCCGAGCCGAAACTACCCGAACTCGCCCGCGAAAATCGTGCTCGCCTTCAGATGCAGTCGCCGAATCGTCTTTTTTTCTATTGGTCCATGGGATCAAATCCGTTTCATAAGCTAAACAAAGCACTCGGCGCTCAAACGGCGAGCTATTCGCTTGTGGTAAAGCTGGTTGACCTCAGACGGGACCTGGAAGAGATCCACGCGGTCGACGCCGAAGGTTCATGGTGGTTTGATGTCGAAGCGGACCGCGAGTATCGAGCCGAGATCGGGTTCTACGCCCCGAACCGGCCATATGTGCGAGCCTTGTTCTCAAACACTGTCGAGACTCCGCGCAAGAGCCCGAGCCCGCGTGTCGATACCGAGGCGGATTGGTCGATATCGGCGGACCGCTTTGCTCGCGTGCTGGAAGTAGCCGGATTTACCGAAGACGCGTTTGATGTCGCCCTCGCGGGTGATGATCTCAAAACTGCGGAGACCGCGACACACGCCGCATTCACGCAACTTGTCGGTCAGCCCAACTTTGATTTCGCAGGCATAGCGGCCGATGAGATCAGAAACGTATTGCTGCTGCTCGCTTCGGGTGTGCCCCTTGAGGCCCTCCGATGGAAAATCAGTCCGTCGCTTTTTGCGATCCTCCAAGAACGTGCCGACTCGCTGAGTGCCGAAAAAGCGCTCGCAGTTCTGAAAGAACAGTTCGACATTGAGGCGGAAGAAATCGTCCGGGAAGAATTCGGTCCAGCGGTATTTGCCGCAAGCGTGATAAATTTTCCGAAGCGTTTGAAGACGCTTCGCACGCTCCCGAAGTTGCAACCCGTTAGCTCATCGACACAGACGGGCCGGCTCTGAAATTCGTACAGGCGTCCTATATACCCCAATGGCGGATGCGGACGGCATCTGTGTAAGAAATGCAAATCCGCAATCCGCAATCCGCAATCCGCATTTGAACGATGCCTACCGGTTTCTTTAGCCTCATTCTTCACGCTCACCTGCCTTTTGTTCGGCATCCCGAATACCCTGAATTTCTTGAAGAAGATTGGCTCTACGAGGCGATCACCGAAGTATATCTTCCGCTCATTTTTATTTTCCAGAGTTTGCACGAGGCTGGCGTGAAGCCGAGATTGGCGATGAATGTTTCGCCACCGCTGTGCGAGATGCTGTCGGACAAGCTTCTCCAGGAGCGTTATACATGCCATCTCGAGAATCTGCTCGAGCTTGCCGACAAAGAGGTCCATCGTACCCGAAACGAAGCGATGGAGTTTTACGACGTCGCGAAGATGTATTCCGAAGGCTTGCGTGCCTCCCTCGGTCTTTGGAACGATCGCTATAAGCGCGATCTTGTCGCAGCATTTCGTGAGCTCCAGGACATAGGAGCTATCGAGATCATAACCTGCGGGGCGACGCACGGCTTCCTCCCGCTGGTCTCGACCCACGAGGCCCGCCGTGCGCAGATCGTGGTCGCGGTTAACAACTATCGAAAACATTTCGGGCGGCAGCCGCGCGGCATCTGGCTCCCTGAATGTGCGTACGAGCCGGGCGTTGAAGCTCTCTTAAAAGATGCCGGGATCGAATATTTCATTTCGGATACGCACGCGATCCTGTACGGAGATCCGCGGCCGCGGTACGGCGTACACGCCCCCGTTTTTTGTCCGAACGGGGTCGCGGTTTTCGCGCGCGACGTCGACACCAGTCGGCAAGTTTGGAGCGCGGAGATCGGGTATCCGGGGAGCGATGTCTACCGCGAATTTTATCGGGACGTCGGCTGGGACCTACCGATCGACTATCTAAAGCCGCACTTGCACAAGGACGGCAATCGTCGGCACCTGGGTCTGAAATATCACCGTATTACTGGCCGAAATGTTCCGCAGCAAAACAAAGCGCCTTACATTCCCCAGCTCGCTCGCGAGAAAGCGGCCGAGAACGCATCGCACTTTATTGGAGAGCGGATCAAGCAGGCACACAAACTTCGGGCGACGTTCGAGGGTCATCCGCCTCTGGTCGTCTCGCCGTATGACGCCGAGCTGTTTGGCCATTGGTGGTACGAGGGACCGCAATTCATCGACTTCTTTTTCCGAAAGCTGCACTACGACCAGTCAGATATAGTCGCGGTGACTCCGGGTGACTTTTTAGACTCCGGATTGCCGATACAGCGTCAACAGCCAACCGCGTCATCGTGGGGTGAGAATGGATACTACAAGGTGTGGCTGAACGAACAGAACTCGTGGATGTATCCGTACCAACACGACGCCGAACGGAAGATGACGAATCTCGTCAACCGTTTTTCGACCGGGACTGAGAAGCGTGGCGGCGCCTTGCTTGAAACCGAAGAAAGACTCTTGATGCAACTCGCGCGTGAGTTGCTGCTGGGCGAATCCTCCGACTGGGCGTTTCAGATCTATCAGGGCACGACCGTCGAATATTCGTCGCGCCGGTTCCAGTCGCACATCCATCGCTTTGACCTGCTCGCAAAAATGCTTGAGACGGGTGATGTCGATCACGAACTGCTTGCCGAGATCGAACGCCGCGACAATATTTTTCAGGAGATCGATTATTCAGTTTACGCGACCGAGTTCAGCAAACTTTAGTTTGCTGGTTTGCTGTATATTTAAAGAATTAAATCGACAAACGGAACTTTTTGGTAGTAGGTCAGTTCGAAGCCTCAGCTGCCTGTTCTTGGTCTTTTCGTGTTCCTTGGTGTGGGTTCGTGGTTCCTTCCTGGAACTGTAACCACTAAGTCACACGAAGAAACACGAATAAAGCTGTGGATCACGAATTCGAACTGACCCACTACCGAAGTTGTCGAACTTTTGCCCTTTCATTCGAAACACGCGATAATACGGCCTTACTTTTATGAAGTTTTTTTCGGATCTTAGGCTCCTGCTTTTGAGCATTTGGCTCGGTTCCGCCGTATTTTTTATCGGCGTTGCCCAAAGCGCGTTCGCCGTATTGGCAGAGCGAGAATTGGCCGGAGCGGTCGTAAATCGAACCCTTTCGATCTTGAATATCGGCGGGATCGTGATCGCCGTGGTTTTGATCCTCACGTCGTTTGTCGCGGCGAAGAATATCAACCGCATTTGGGCTTGGCTCGAACGGTTTCTACTGCTTCTTGTGGCAGCGGCATGTGCGACGGGCCAGTTTGTCATCGGCTTGTGGCTGTCGATGCTCCGCGGCCAGATGGGCCGCCCGATCGATGAGGTGGCGGCGGACGACCCGCTGAGAATTCAATTCAACAATCTTCACGAGTGGTCGGTGTGGGTGCTGATCGGCGCAATGGTTGCGGCACTAGTCGCTTTCTTTATTATTTCAAATCGAAGGTTCGGTGCGGCGTCGAAAACTAGTACTAACGATCCTTACGATTTCTCGAAGGAATTTAAGATCTGACCTATGGCGATAATTGAAACGACCGGCGAGTTCTCGCATCGGTTTTCGAAATGGAACGAGAACGACGAATTGAAAGGCTATCCTTTCATCAGAAATATTCACGCTCCGTTTACGCCGGTTCGCCGTGCGTTACCGATGCTGAATCTGGCGCTGATCTCATCGGCCGGTGCATATATCGACGGTACCGATCCGTTCGATCTGAGCTCGAGAGACGGTGATATTAACTTTCGCGAGATACCGGTCGAAGTCGATGCGGCAGACCTTCGTTATGCCGCTAAGGGCTACGACACTCGGGCCGTGATCGAAGATCGCAACGCACAGGTCCCGATCGATCGTCTAACCGAATATCAGGCCAACGCTGTCATCGGACAACTGAACAATGTCTGGTGGAGCCTGAGCAGCTGGATCCCGAATGCGAGGCTTGTCGCGGATGAGATGGCACCGAAGATCGCCGAGCGGCTTCATCGTTACGAGATACAGACCGCGCTGCTAATCCCGGCCAGCCGTCTTTGTCATCAAACACTCGGCCTGATCGCACGCGGCATTGAACAAACCGGAATCTCGACGATGATGTTGTCGGTTGATCCGGTGATGACCGATCGGATCCGGCCACCGCGTACGGGATATTACAATGGCGAGTTCGGCTCTGTCGCCGGCAAACCCGGCTGGCGCGAATATCAGTTGCGTGTTCTTGATGAGGCTCTGCGCTGGACCGAAACGTTCGATCAGCCCGGAGCGCGAAAGCTTGCCGTCGATCTCGAAACCGCGGTTGAGGCGGCGAGAGGGGAAAGATAGTTTCTGGTTTCTGATTACTTGTTTGTAGGTTTCTACTTCTGGTTGATGATCGTTGACGGCGTGCTGCTGCAACTGAACTACGAAGTAGAAACCAGAAACGAGGATCTAAAAAGTTAGATTCCCTGCTGCCAACCCTTTACTCCGTCGAGCGGCCATAAGAGCATCAGAATATTCAGCAGCAGACTGTCGCGGATCCAAAAGAGCAAGACGATCTCCATCATCACAAATACCGCCAACGACCACCACAGCCTGATCTTATACGCGATCAGAAATCCCAAACCACAGGCGACGATGTCAGCGAGCGAATTCAGGATCGAGTCACCGTAGTAGTCGAGCGAGATAGTCGCTTCACGATAACGGGTGATGATATGGTCCGTGTTCTCAACGACTTCCCACAAGCTTTCGATAAAGATCGCGATCACGAACCGCCATGCAAGCGGAACTTTTCGAAAGACAAGGCCGATCAGCCAGAATTCCAGAATCCCGTGAAGAAGGTGCGTGAAGGAATATGGATCGATGAGATGTTGGGAATTGTGTCGCGACATGACTTGCCATGACCATGGCAAATAGTCGCCTGCCTCGCACCACCAGACGCGTCCCAGCAGGTTTAGCGCGACGATCGCGGTGATAACGATGATCGCAACTGAGGCAATTTGGAGACGGTATTTGGTGAGCACGTCTTGTCAGAACCGGGAGCGATAGCGACC
>JBDTWZ010000057.1:0-16771 GCA_040006435.1 Acidobacteriota bacterium | reverse complement strand
TGTCGGATCAGAGCGGCGAAGACGAGGTGTGGATAGTCGCTCAGGACGGCTCGTCTCAGCCGCAGCAGGTCACGACCGGTGGTTCCGCTCAGCGTTACGCACCGCAGTGGTCCGCTGACAGTAAAAAGATCCTCTTCGGAGACAAGAACGGCCGTGTTTATGTCGTCACGGTCGCGACCAAGCAGCTGCAGATGATCGTCGACGCACCGAACGGGCAGATCACCGATTACAAATTTTCACCAGGCGCGAATTATGTGTCCTATTCGATGGGTGGCCGTAATGGCGTTCAGTCGGTCTATATCTGGAGCTCGGAAGAGAATAAGAACTATCGCGTGACCCCCGAAATGTTCCAGGCCCATGATGCGACATGGGACCCGAGTGGCGGGTTCCTTTACTTTTTGAGCGACCGAGAATATGCGCCCTTGATCTCAGGGGCGGAATTTAATTACGCGACGAACCGATCGGATTACGTGTACGCACTCGCCCTGCGTAAGGATTCGAAGAACCCGTTCCCCCCGGAAAGCGACGAAGTCGCAATAGCCGAAGAAAAGAAGGAATCGACGCCCGGAGCTTCACCGTCACCGTCTCCCTCGCCATCATCCTCCGTTGTCGCGCCGGTCGCCGAAAAGATCGATTTCGACGGCGTCGAAGGACGAGCGTCCAAGGCTCCGATAGGTGCGGATAACTACGCTGGGCTAACGGCGACAAAGGGTCATCTCGTTTATAGCGTTAACGCGCCGTTCTATTATGGTCGACAGGCCGATACCCAATCCTCGGTACGGATCTTTTCATTAAAGGACAGAAAGGAGACAACTCTTTTGACCGGCACCGGAACGTTTTTGCTGTCGGCTGACGGCTCGAAATTGATGTCGGTTTTGCAAGGGACCTATCTCACGATGGACGCAAATACCACCGGCGAGCGTTCGAGGAAAAATATATCGGTCGCCGGGCTCGTCACCGAGGTAGATCCGGCGAAGGAATGGCGCCAGATCTTCTTCGAGGTGTGGCGACAAAATCGCGACTGGTTCTATGCGCCGAATATGCACGGCTATGACTGGGCCAAGATCCGCGATGAATATTTGAAGTGGCTTCCGTATGTGAATCACCGTTCAGACCTGAATTATTTATTGTCCGAGATGCAGTCCGAGCTCGCCGTTCAGCATGCTTATATCGACGGCGGCGATTTCAATCTTCCGCCCCGCGTGCGAGTCGCTCTGACCGGTGCCCGTTTCGAAGCGGACAAGGCCGCGAATCGCTATCGTATTTCGAAGATACTTGCAGGGCAAAATGAAGAGGACATCTATCGCTCACCGTTTACCGAAGTCGGGAGCGAAGCGAAGGTCGGCGAATATGTGCTTGCGATCGATGGTATCGACGTTACGACTGACCGCGACATCTATTCATATCTTCGCGGAAAGGCTGACAGCACCGTGACGTTCACCCTGAACAGCGCACCGAACATGCAGGGCTCGCGAACCGTTACCATCCGTCCGCTCACAAGTGAATCAGATCTGGTTTATCTCGACTGGATCCTCGACAATCGCCGTCGCGTCGATCAGCTTTCCGACGGGCGCCTCGGCTATATTCATATTCCTGACATGGGTGCCGCTGGTATCCGCGAGTTTATCAAGTGGTATTACCCGCAGCTTCGAAAGGAAGGATTAGTTGTCGACGTCCGTGCGAACGGCGGCGGTAATGTGTCCCGAATGTTGATCGAGCGTCTGCGACGAAAGGTTCTTGGCATTAACTACAACAACTTTAGCGAGGACGGTAATACTTATCCGGACGGCGCCTTTTTGGGGCCGATGATCGCGCTGCTGAACGAGAACTCGGCGTCCGATGGGGACATCTTTCCGTATATGTTTCGCGAAGCCGGCCTTGGTCAATTGGTCGGGAAGCGAAGCTGGGGCGGGGTTGTTGGCATCAGCAACCGCGGTACGCTTATCGACGGCGGCGTCGTCAACGTCCCGCAATCGGCGCTGGCAAATCCTAAGGGTGAATACATAATCGAAGGATACGGCGTAGATCCGGATATCGAGGTTGAGAACGATCCCAAGTCTGTACTCGCAGGACGCGATCCGCAGCTCGAACGAGCGATCGCGGAATTGATGAAGAAGCTTACGTCGCCCGTAAAATTACCGGGGCGGCCAAAGGATCCGGTAAAGACCGGAAATTAGTTCTCCGCTTTTCCGGATACACGATAGCTGTTAGCTTAGACCTGACAGCTATCGTCTTATCTAACAGGTTGTGAGATGCCTCATCTTCTCGAAGTTCAAAATCTACAAACTCATTTTCCGACGCGGGCCGGACTGGTAAAAGCGGTTGACGATATCAGCTTCTACATCGACGAAGGAGAGCTTCTCGGACTCGTGGGCGAATCGGGTTCTGGAAAATCCATCACCGCGCTGTCGATCCTGCGTCTCATATATCCGCCCGGACGAATTGCCGGCGGGTCGATAAAATTCAAGGGCGAAGAACTATCGGTCGCAAGCGTCGATCGGATGCGCGAGATACGCGGCAACGACATCGCGATGATCTTTCAGGATCCGATGACGTCGCTCAATCCGGTTTACACAGTTGGCGAGCAGATTGCTGAAGCTCTGCGGCTGCATCGAAAGCTGGACCGAAAAGCGGCATGGGCTGCGGCGATCGAAGCAATGAAGGAAGTCGCAATTCCGTCACCCGATCGTCGTGCAAACGACTATCCGCATCAGCTCTCGGGTGGAATGCGTCAGCGCATAATGATCGCGATGGCTCTCGCGTGCAATCCAGAGCTGCTTATAGCCGATGAGCCGACGACCGCTCTGGATGTGACGATCCAGGCGCAGATCCTCGAACTTTTGAATGAGCTTCGCCGGACACGACGGCTTTCCGTGCTATTGATCACACACGATCTCGGCGTGGTCGCGGAAACGGCCGACCGCGTGTGCGTTATGTATACGGGAAAGATCGTCGAAGAATCGACGGTTGAAAAGCTCTTCGAGAACCCGAAACATCCTTACACACAAGGTCTGCTTCGATCTGTTCCAAAGCTTACGGCCGATGACATTGCGAAGGCCGTTCGCCTGCAAACGATTGACGGTGTCGTGCCGAGCCCGACGAATCTGCCGCCCGGCTGTCATTTTGCTCCGAGGTGCGAATTTCGAATGGACCGATGCGTAAATGGGGAAATACCTCTCTTTGAATTGGAGAAACGGGTGAAAGTCCGATGTGTCCTTTACGAGGATGAGTCGGGCGATAGTGTCGACATCGAGAAAGCGATGGCAGCTGGAACATAGATCGAAGCTAGGTCCTCCGTTGTCGCTGAAGGCGACAAAGATAATAGCCGGGGGTGGAGCGAAGCGGAACCCCCGGTACGCATCGGTAGAATCGCCGACCCTGAAGGGGTCGCACAAAATGGGGCAAACATTCCGGCAACGAATACTATGAGAGTTTTCATTCTCGCAATTTTCCTTGTAATTTTGCCGGGGTGCGCCGAACCTGCGTTACAGATATCCCGGATAACAGAAGATCCGGCGCAGGTTAAGGATCGTGTCATAAAGGTCGTTGAGGCCCAACGCAAAAAGAAGGAATGGATGAAGGTCGACGGATGTCCTGCAGATTCAATTCCAACTAACGGCCGCCGCCCAACGCTCATGGCAAGCGCCTGTGAGCATGACCCAGCCGCGTGTCTCACGAAGTGCGACGCAAAGGACGGCGACTCCTGTTACGCCCTGGCACGACTTATTCAGGACAACGACGTTATCGAGAATGACGTAGCGGATATTCTATACAGACATGCGTGTCGGCTTGGAATAGCTTCCGGGTGCACAAATACCGCCTCACTTTTGTTTGAAGGCGACGATCCTTCCGGCCTGATCTGTGCTGCGCGAACATTCGAGATCGCTTGTGCACAGGAAGACGCGTGGGCCTGCGCGATGAACGGTCTGGCTCTGGCGGAGGGGATCGGGCACAAAAAAGACGTTGATGCAGCGACGCGTTCTTTGGACAGGGCTTGCGAAGTAGCAAGTGAGAAGACCGGCGAAGCGTGTACAAGGGCTAAACAAACAAAGGCAGTTATTGAGAAGCAGGGTAAAATTAATTGAGCAGCCAAGCAACAACACAAAAAGTTGATCTTCTCGATGTGCGGCGTCTCGTAAAGTACTTTCCGGTCGACAAGAGTGACGACCTTGTTCAGGCGGTGGACGGCGTCTCGTTCTCGATCCGGCCCGGCGAGACGCTGGGCCTGGTTGGTGAGTCCGGCTGTGGGAAATCGACGGTCGGCCGGTGTCTTTTGCGGCTTCAGGAGCCGACTAGCGGAGAAGTTTATTTCGAGGGAAGAAACATTGTCGAGCTCGATGCGTCCGAACTGCGCGATCTGCGTCGAGAGATGCAGATCATTTTTCAGGACCCATATGCGAGTCTCAATCCGCGGCTTAGTATTCTGTCGATCGTTTCCGAACCGCTGAAGATCCACGGCGTTTCGAGCAAGGCGGAACGACGCGCTCGGGTCGCAGATCTTTTGACAAAGGTCGGGCTCGATCCCGACTACATGAACCGATATCCGCACGAGTTCTCGGGCGGACAGCGGCAACGGATCGGCATCGCGCGGGCGCTGGCGTTGAATCCGAAGTTGATCGTTTGCGACGAACCGGTTTCAGCTCTCGACGTATCCGTGCAGGCCCAAGTCGTAAATCTTCTCCAGGACCTGCAGCAGGAATTCGGTCTGACATATCTTTTCATATCGCACGGCCTCGCTGTAGTCGAGCATATTTCGAATCGGGTTGCCGTGATGTATCTCGGGAAGATCGTCGAGATCGCCGACGCAGAAGAGCTTTACAAGAATCCGCTCCATCCGTACACAAAAGCGCTGCTGTCCGCGATACCGGTTCCGGACCCGAAAATGAAACGGCAGCGGATCGTGCTTCACGGAGACGTTCCGACGCCGATCAATCCGCCATCGGGATGTCGCTTTCGGACGCGATGTCCGATCGCGATTCCCGAATGTGCTGAGGTTGTACCGGAATTGCGTGAGATAGTTCCGGGCCACACTGCGGCGTGCATTCGAGTGGAGGGATACGACACGGCGCCCGTCGTCGAATGAGACGATTGAAACCCTATATCTTGAAAACGCGTATCCCCAGTTGTTCACCAAATAGTCTTAATTATATAACGACTTGAGAGGAAGAAAATGAATCGACTTGCTGGAATCATCGTTGCCGCAGTGGGTCTCGTTGTGGCGGTCCTGAGCATTCTAAAGATCGTACCTGGACTAACACAGCCCGGTATTTTCATGATCGTCGTTGGAGGCCTGATCATCGGGCTAAGCTTTATCGACAAGCCCGATCCAGAGGGCGTTCCTCGTATGTCGACGGCTAATACACTTCTGAACATTTTCATCTCACCCGCCGAGACCTTCCAAAATTTACGGCGCCATCCGCGGTGGCTCGTCGCCGCGCTGATCATTTCGCTACTTTCGGCAGTATTTTTGAACTTGTTCATTTACCGCCTGACCGCCGAGCGCGTGGTCAACTACACAGTGGACAAAACCCTCGAGATGCCAATGTTAAATGATCAGGCGCGTAAACAGATCGAAGCCGGACGTGAATCGGCGATTGAGGAAAACAGGAATCCCGTTTCGAAAGCCGGTCAGGCAGTCTCGAGTTTCGGCGGAACCGTGATGCGTTATTCCGTTTACGCGCTTCTATTCCTTGTATTTGCAACGGTCATGGGAGGGAAGATAAATTTCTGGCAGGCTTTCTCGGTCGCCGTATATGCAGCTTTTCCGGTTGCTGTGGTCTCATCGATCTTGTCAATAATTATCTTGTTTTTGAAGGACCCGGTGGATATTCATCCGATATTGGGACAGGGTAATCTCGTTCAGGACAATTTGGGATTTCTTTTCAGGCCGGCCGAGCGTCCGGCGCTTTACGCCTTTGCCTCGCACATCAGCCTGTTCTGGTTTTACTGGCTTTGGCTGATCGCGACAGGTTTGAAAAATGCGGGAGAGAGGATTTCGACCTCCGCAGCATGGGCAACCGCACTATTCTTGTTCGGAGTTCTTCTTGTTTTCGGCGTCGCAGGCGCGTTTTTGTTCTCAAGCTTTCTAAGCTAGACCAAATGACGTCGGTTGGTAAGTAAGGCCGCCGGTCCGCCGGCGGCTTTTTTGTTATTCGTACCTAAGCGCTTCGATCGGATCCAGACGTGCGGCTTTCCACGCAGGCCACAGGCCGAATATCACGCCGATGCCGACACTCGCGCCAAATCCCATGAGGGGGGCCCACCATGGTACGTATGACGGAAAGAAGATTGCGACGATAAAGGTCAGGGCCCAGCCGATCAGCAGTCCCAGCAGACCGCCGAAGCCGGTTAGAGTTGCTGCCTCGATCAAGAACTGCAAAAGAATATCGCTTCTTTTGGCGCCGATCGCTTTTCTGATCCCGATCTCGCGCGTGCGTTCGGTCACCGAGACGAGCATGATGTTCATCACGCCAATTCCCCCGATCATCAAACCAACTGACGAGATAACGAACATCGCGATAAATGTCGCGGCCGAGATCGCACGGAACTGGTCGAGGATACTGGCGGCTGTCGCCATCGCGAAATTACTGGGGTCGCCAAACTTTACGTCCCGCCTAATTCGCAACAGATCCTCCACGTCATCTTTTGCCTTTTCCAATAGACCCTCATACGCGACGACCAGAACGAAGATGTCGTCAGCGAACGGTTTCAGTCGGAGGGCCGAACCTATCGGCATATAAATAATGTTGCTCTGGTCGTTATTGCCGCCGCCTCCGCCGAATAGCTGTTCCCGCTTCTCCAGAAGTCCGACGACCGTAAATTCGCGGCCGCCAATCTCTATTGTTTGGCCGATCGGAGATTCGTACGGAAAGTAACTCTCCTTCACGGTGTCGCCGATCAAACAGACATCTTTCCGGAACTCGCTCTCGGTCCTGGTAAACCAGCGGCCGTCGATCAAAACTTCCGTGCCGGCTTTTTCAAGATCCGGAAGCGTCCCTTGCATTCTGATGGCCGCGGAAGTTTTTCCGTTCTTACCGGTAACAAGTATCTTCTGGCCGAAGTAGTTATTGGAAACATCAAGAAACGGGATGGCCGTCTCGACCGATGGGAGCGTACTTAGAGCCTCGGCGTCATCCATCGTAAGCGGTTTGCGCATTCGCTCTTCACGGGTTGGCGCCGATGTACGGATGCCGATCTCGAACTTGTAAAGAAATATCGAGCGTGTGCCGAACGACTCGATCTCCTTCTTGAACGCCGTATCGATTCCACTAATGATCGACGAGATCAACATTACGGTTATGACGCCGATCACGACGCCGACGATCGTTAGGAACGACCGCAGCTTATGGGATCGGAGCGTGTCGATCGCCATCTTGAAATTTTCGTAGAACGAACTCGTCAGAACTTTCATGAGGTTATTCCTGCCTCAACGCCTCGATGGGATCCAGGTTGGCCGCTTTCCAAGCGGGAAAGAGGCCGGCCAAAACTCCGATGCTCCCGGACACGACGATCGCGAACAAGCCCGACAATAACGATATCCGGGTTTCGAGAATATAGATTGAAACAATAAACCCGATAACATACGCGAGCACGAGGCCGACAATTCCCCCAATCGCCGAAAGTGTCGCCGCCTCTAACAAAAACTGGCGGAGAATGTCTCCCTTGCGAGCGCCCAGGCTTTTTCGAATGCCGATCTCTTTCGTTCGTTCGCTGACCGCGACGAGCATGATGTTCATGATTACGATTGCCCCGACAATAAGCGCGATCGTCGGAACCATCAGAATGACGGTGCCGATCGCTCCGAAAATGCTGTCCTTGAAACCTGTTATCGCATCGGGCGTAAGAATGCCGAAATTATCTTTCTCTCCTAGCTCGATCTTGCGCTTGATACGCAGCAGCATCCGGGCCTCGTCGACGGCGTCGTTAAAAACCTTGTCATTCCTCGACGAGACGACAAAGTAAAGTCCGCGGCTGCCGCGGAGGCCGCCAAAATTACTTCCATAGGTCTTGATCGGAAACTGGACAAAATTATCTTGCGGCATCCCGAAGATGGTCCCTTTTTCGACCTGTATGCCGACGATCTTGTACGGGATTCCCTGAATCGTTATTTCGCCGTTGATCGCTCCACCCTGCGGGAACAGTTTTTTGGCGATGTTCGAGCCGACGAAACAAACGCGCATCGCGTTGTTGTTCTCAGTCTCGGTAAAGTAGCGGCCCTCGGCAATGTCGAGCTTTTCGATCTCGGCGATGATTGGTTCGGCTCCGTCGATACGAACGTCGCGAATTGTTTCGCTACCCCGCTTAACCTCGCGGCTGTTCGGGAGGGCCTTAGCTCCTATCCTTCCGATCAGTTGCGAGCGCTCTTCGATAAACCGCAGTTCTTCGAACGTGAGGTCCTTGTTGCGGCGCTGGGCGGCAGCGATCGTGTCCGTATCCTTAAAGTCTTCGAAGCTGAAACGACGGATCGTAAATGAATTAGAACCCACGCCGGCGATCTTTTCGTCAACGTAGGCGCTGAATCCAACCAGAAGCGACAGTACGACCATAAATGCCGTGACGCCGATGATCATTCCGAGCAGCGTTAAGAATGACCGCAGCTTATGCGACCAGATGGCAGAGAGAGCGAGTTTTAGAGTTTCGCGAAAATCCACTGGGTGTTCTATCCATTCTACGTGAATTTGATCGAATTAGTTTTTCTCGGATACGAGATAGGAATTACTCGGTAGCGGAATCATCCGTGGACAGTTGCCAGAGGGACGCCACATGACAGAAGAACACGATGGGAACGACAACGGCGGGTAGCCAGATGAAGGGAAAGAACGTGACCCCAACGTTCGGCTGGCGAAGCCCGACCATTTGAAACGGCGACGGAAAAGCAAGCACCGCGATCGTTACGATATTGACGAGGAGAGCAAGCGCCGCGAGGTTCCACACGAAGAGCAGTGGTCGATTTACCTTACCGTTTCGAAACGCGAGAAAGTATACGATCGGCGCGGTTATTCCGGAGAGGATGTCGAAGTTGCGTCCCTCGAATGTCATTTCTACCGGCACCTGGCCGTTTTGAAAAAGTAAGAGCAGGACAAATTCGACCGGTATCCGGATGACGTGGATCCAGGTCAAAACCGCTAGCGGCAGGTCCGCAAGAAACTTCCGAAAGAAAATAAGATAAATGATCGTGAGCGCAAAAAAAGGAAGCGGGCCGAAAGCAAATGTCCGTAGCGGCTGGACGTCGAAATTCTGAAAGAATCCGTTCAGAGCAAGGAGAGCTTCGACTGTCACCCACACAAGCACAAAGGCGAGAAGGACTTTTGCCGGAAGGGAATCGAGCCCGGCTCGAAAGATGGCGTAAACGAAAATGCCGACCGTTAACAGCGTGATCAGAATAAAAACTACCGAAATATGTCCCGGCAGATTTTCGATCACTTTACCTTCTCGTCCTTTTCGATCTGTCCATCACGAATTGTGAGAACCCGGTTTGCGCGCGCTGCGACGTCAGGTTCGTGGGTCACGACGATTATGGTATTGCCCTCGGCGTGGAGCTTCTCGAAAAGCGCCATAATCTCGACACTAGTTTTTGAGTCGAGTGCTCCGGTCGGCTCGTCTGCGAGAAGGATCGAGGGATGATTTACCAAAGCTCGAGCGATCGCGACACGTTGCCGCTGTCCGCCGGAGAGCTCGTTCGGCCGGTGCGTGACGCGGTCACCGAGTTCGACCGAAGCAAGCGCGGCCTGCGCCTTATCATGTCTTTCCGCCGCTCGCATGCCGGCATAAATAAGAGGCAGCTCGACATTGTGGAGAGCAGTTGCACGCGCCAGAAGATTAAAGGTTTGAAAGACGAAGCCGATCTCCTTATTTCGTATCCGGGCCAATTCATCGTCGACCATGTCGGAAACGAGGTTGCCATTGATCCAGTATTGGCCTTGCGATGGCGAATCAAGGCATCCGATCAGATTCATAAGCGTGGACTTTCCTGAACCGGATGGGCCGATGATCGCAAGGTACTCACCTTTTTGGACTTCAAACGAGACATCCCGCAACGCATGAAGCTCTTCGGTGCCCATCTGGTAGGTCTTCCAGATATTGTGCATCGAAATCAGGGTCTTCGTTCCGGTAAGGGTCCCGATACTTGGCGCCTCGGCGATTGCTACTTCGTTTTCCATAAATCGGTACATAACTGGTTGTCAGTTGTCGGTGGTCAGTTGTCAGAAAATCCATCACCCATTCGAAGGTTCACATGCCCGGTTCTTAACTGAGAACTGGCAACCGACAACCGAAAACTAACTAAGATTTATTCGCGTTCTCGCCTTCCTTCCTTACCTGACGTTTGACGACGGTGTCCTCTTTCAGCGTATTAAGAATACGGCTTGGGCCAGTTATAACTTCCTGGCCGGCCGAAAGTCCTGAAAGTATCTGGATGTCAGATTCGCCGGTGATACCAGTTTCAACCACGACGAATTTCACTTTATTTCCTTCGAGAACGTAAACCCCTTTTATTGGTTTCGGCTTGTCGGCAGGCGTCGGCACCGCTGTCGCCGCGGGACCTTCCGGCGTCGGAGAACTCTCGGGTTTTTTCTCGATCACCGCCTGGAGTGGAACTGCGATGACATCATTAACCGTCGTCGTGGTGATCGTCGCCGTCGCGCTCATTCCGGGTCGAAGGCCGATTTGCATATCCGGCGTCAGATTTATAAGGCGAAGCACAACACGGAATTCCTTCGCCTCCTGAACATTGATGTTTACGGAGAGGCCACCGCTCGTCTGCGATTTGCCCACGGCAAGCGGAGTCTTCTGTAAGACTTCGCCTTCGAGCTCCGCATCACCAAATGCATCGACCTTTATTTTTGCCTTTTGGCCGACGGCAACCTTGTCGATCTCGGTTTCATCAACTTTTACTTCGACGTTGATCTCCGACATATCGGCTATCGTCATTAGTGCCGTGGTCGACAATCCTGCAACGGCGAAAGTTCCGACCTTTGACGGGATCTCTGCAATGACGCCATTGATCGGAGCAATGACTACGGTCTTATCCCTTTGGTTTCGCTGGCCGCGAAGAACTGCCGCCTGTTGTTCCACTCGAGATCTGCTTGAGCTCACGCCGATACCGGCCGAATCGACAGCACGGCGTGCATCCCGCACCGCGACCTGCTGGGCCGCCACCCTCGCCTGAGAATCCTTTACCGAAATGCGTTGTGACTCCAGACGTGCCTTCGCGGTGTTCAGCCCGGCTCGGGCATTATCGACTCTGTCCTTTGATTCATCAAAAACTTGCCGTGAGATCACGCCGCTCTCCAGCAGTTCTTCATTTCGTTTCATTTCGCGGTTTGCGGCTGTCAGTTCGACCTGCGCACGATCAACCTCTGTTTGCGACGTGATCACGCTTTGTCGAGCGTTCTCTACGGCGACCTCCGCCTGATTCCAGGACTGCTGCGTCTGTGCGAGGTTGTTCTGCGCCGCGGATACCTGCGACTGCGATGATCTAACTTCGTCCTGGGCCGATTGATACGCCGCAAATTGTGCATCGGCGTTCGATTCCAGTTGGTTCGGATCGAGACGGACAAGGACCTCGCCTTTCTGAACGGCGTCGCCTTCCTTTTTAGTGATCTCCTCGATCTTCCCCTGTACTTCGCTGGTCAGGTTCACGAATTGGATCGGGCGGACCTCGCCTGACGAAGTAACCGTCGATCTAAGCTCGGGCCGAGTCTCGATCTTGACGACCGTCACTTCGGGCGCGTCGCTCCTCGTCGCAAAAATGCTTGCGATGATAATGATCACAAGTAGTGCTCCGATCGAACTGCCAATAATGATTTTCTTCTTACGGCTCAGTGCCATATCCGTGGTTTCCTCTCAATCGTTGAATTCAGGATTTCGTAAAGAAGTTCGGGCTCTTGCCTAGTATAATACAGCGTCAAAGCGTTACTACGACCGATTTCTTTTCATAGTTTCAAAAAAGGTACCCATCGGCGATTTCGACAGGTTTGACGTTTACAAACCTTAGATTTAGGATTTACGAACAACGTGGTTGCAAGGTAATATGCTCTTACCCTATCGACCGTATTTAAGTAAGAATGATCAAATGCCAATCCTGCGGGAAAGAAAATCTTGACCGTTCGCAATTCTGCGAAGACTGCGGAAGTCGTCTGATTGTTTCCAACAACAGCGGACAGCATCGGATCCCAAGCTACGTTCCGCCGGTCGCGAGTAATCCGGGCGTACGCATTTCTAATATCACATCCGTCGGTATTCCGCCTTTGATCGACAGTGCTTCACCGGAGAAAGAGAATTCGCTTGACGCTCCGGAAGAAAAGAAAAAGGTAAGCCATGCACGTTTGACGATCGAACGCGGCGGTTCTGCCGACACTGACTTCGCCCTTTCTTCAGAAGAGTCGTACATTGGACGTTGGGATGCAGACAACGGAATTTTTCCCGATGTCGACCTTGACGCCCATGACCCGGATGCAAAGGTGTCTCGTCGTCACGCTAGGATCATTTATCGAAAGGACGTCTACATGATCGAAGACCTCGGTTCGACCAACGGCACATTTGTAAACCGGGGCCGCCGGCTTTTGCCGGGAAGCCCTCAGGTCCTCAGCGAAGGTGATGAGATAATCGTCGGCAAGACGTTTTTACGCTTTCATATTAATAGTTAGTTTTCTGGGATTTTGTTAGTTAAAAAATGACCCGTTGTCACGAATGCAACTCTCAGGTTGGGGAGAATGATCTATTCTGCCCGTTCTGCGGCGCCAAGAGTCAGGTTGATTCCGACTCTGGACGCGATGATCCTTCATCTACCGCGGCGACAGAACCCAGCATGGCGGACATTCCGGTCCCGGACATTCTCGCTGATTTCGGGCGAACGTCCGATAGCGTAGCTCCGCAATCGACATCCGAGTTTTCGTTCGACGCGGAAGCCGTTTCGCCTCAAGATCCTGGATCGGAGGCGATCACGGCCGAGGAAGAAATTCCCCACTTCGCTTCAGACGCCGATACCGAATCAGGACCTTTAGCTGGCGAGGATCCGGCGAAACACCTGGGCATTTTCGATGAGAGACAGATATACAATGACGAGAGCATTTCCAAGCCTATACAAGAACTTGAAGAGGTAGACCCGCCGAAATCGATGTTCGATTCGGTCCGTATCATGGAATCTAAACCCCAGGAAGATGTGGACACTAGAATCCAAGGCTCGTCCGGTCCGATCCCGGATGCTACGGTACCGGGCGGTTTGTCCGACGCTACCAATGTCGAGCCGAAATCCTACACGGAGCCAAGCCTCGGACGAGGTGACACGGATGGGAAGCGTACGGGAAAGCTTAAGCCCTTGGGCGAAGGCACGGTCCTGAACGGACGTTATGAGATCGTTAGAAAGATTGGCGGCGGCGGTATGGGCGCCGTCTATCTCGCCAGCGATAACAACCTCGGCGGTGTTCTTCGGGCCGTAAAGGAGATGGTGCAGTCGCACATCGAAGAAGAGCAGCAAGAAAAGGCGATCAATGATTTCAAACGTGAATCGATGATCCTTTCCACCCTGGACCATCCGTCGGTACCGACTATCTACGACTATTTCTACGATGCGGACGAGGGACGGTTTTATCTGGTCATGAAGTATATTTCGGGTGGTGACCTTGCATCTCGTCTGCGATCGGTTCCGGAAGGCAAGATCGATGAAAAGATCATTACCCAGTGGGCGATCCAGCTATCGGATGTTCTGGATTATCTCCACAGCCAACCTTCGACGATCGTCTATCGCGATCTCAAACCATCGAATATTATGCTCGACGGTAACTCCGGTCGGGTAATGCTGATCGATTTCGGGATCGCTCGTTCGATAAGCCAAAAAGAGGAAAAGGGAGTGACGGCCGTCGGGACAATGGGTTATGCGCCACCCGAGCTTTTCAGCGGGAACGTCGAACCGCGTTCGGACGTTTACAGCCTTGGTTCGACGATGTTTCATTTTTTGACGGGAGCCGATCCGCAGAGCAACCCGCTGTTGATTTTTGACTTTCAGAAGAATCCGCGTCCACGGCAGATCAATTCGCTGCTTTCGGACCAGATGGAACGGATCATCATGCGTGCCGTGGAATATAACGCGGATTCACGATTCGCTTCCGCGGCTGAGATGAAAATGGTGCTTGAAGAGCACCTCGAAAATCTGAGTATGGGGAATGTGAGCTACGGTGTGACGGCCGCACCGGCTTCGATAAGCCTTGAGGACCAATCGGTGTTCTGCGGTTTTTGCGGACAGCGGATCGTTGCAACGGATCTTTTTTGCGCCTTTTGCGGCGCCAAACAGCCGATCGCACAACAGGGCGTCCACTCCGAGATCTACACTCGATCAGCGACGCCGACCGCAAAGCTCATCATCGAAGGCACTAGCGACCTTGCGACGCCGACATTCTCGCTTCAAAAGGATGAGATTCTTGTCGGCCGACGCGATCCGATGTCCAATATTTTTCCCGAGGTGGATCTTTCGAAATACGATCCGCAGACAAAGATCTCGCGCAGACATGCTCGCATCTGGCGCGACGGCGTAAACTTTCTCGTTGAAGACCTCGGTTCTTCAAATGGTACGGTCGTCGCGTCGGCGACCATTGACTCACTCCGGCTTTCGCCGCATAAGCCGCATCTTCTCGCAAGCGGTGATAAGTTAAAGGTGGGTGACACGACACTGCACTTCCTCATCGGATGATTTCACAACAAGATTTATGAGTGCAGTTTCGAGCAGCACGGCGGACGTTAGAAAGCCGGGAGTAAGGGAAGTAATTGTCGGGTTTTCCCCCGAAGCGGTTAAGGCTCCGTTTCTTTTGCGTTGTGGAGCTTTGATCGTCGACTACATCATCATGATCGCGATTCCCGTGATCGGTCTTTTACTAGGCCGTTTTTCCGGGAACGACGGTGCAAAGCTGCTGAACGAAGGGGTCAGCAGCGCCGCTTGGCTTGTTGCCGTTCTGGTCGCATTTACGAACTTGATTTTTCTTCCAATGTTCAGCGGACAGACTCTGGGAAAGATAGTCACGGGGTTACGCATCGTTAACACCGACGGTACGGCGCCGACTATTGGAGCGATGGCCTTTCGACAGACGGCCGGTTATCTTTTGACGCTGGCCACCGGAGGTATCGGTTTTTTTATTTCTGTTTTTAGCAGCAAGGGCCGTGCGCTACATGACTACGTGTCCGGCACCGTGGTAATTTACGCCGATCGGCGGGTTGTTCGATAACATCGATACTTATGGCTCAGTTGATATTAAAAAGCGGCACTAACGGCACGGGTGAAAGGATTCCGTTGTCACGGCTCCGAACGACCATCGGGCGCTCCGCCCGCAGCGACGTCTGCATACCTGACGCATTCGCCTCGCGTCTTCACGCGGAGGTTCGGCAAGAGGGCGACGGATTCTGGCTTCAGGATCTTGGTTCGGCCAACGGCACGCGCTATAACGGGACACCCGTCAAGATGCCCGTTCCACTTTCGTCGGGAGGCGAGATCCAGATCGGCGAAACCACGATCGTGTTTGACGACGAGCGCTTTGAGATCCAGGGCGGAGCGACGCTGATAGCCGACCATACGGAGGCGCTCGACCCTTCGAAAACCATTTCGCTGCAAAGCCGCAGGATCCCGACCACCGAACTTCTTAAAGAACAATTCTCGAGCCGTAATGATCTTCTTGGACTCATCAGCAAGGTAGGCGTGGCTCTGCTTTCCGCCAGCAATTTGGACGAGACGCTCAATCAGGTAGCGTCGCTGGTATTCGACGCGGTGCCCGCCGAGCGCTGCGTGATAATGCTTCGCGACGAAAAGGCGGATGACGGAATGAAGATCATGGTCGCCCGGGTTCGCGGCAATGACGAACCGCTGCAGGAGGTCAGGATCAGCCGCACCGTGATGGACGAGGTCCTAAAGAACGGCAAATCGGTCCTCACCGCGGATGCACAGCACGATCCGAAGTTTGCGAGTCAGACGATAGCCCTCCAAGGTATCCGATCTGTTTTGGCAGTGCCCTTAAATGTTGATGAACGCAATGTTTTCGGATTGATCTATGCCGACTCGCCAACTTACGAAGCGACGTTCTCCGAAGAACATCTCAACATCTTGACGACCCTAGCTTCGGTAGCCGCAATTCGTGTGGAGAACGCAAAGCTTCTTGAAGAACGCTTCGAGCGCGAACGCATGGAGCACGAGCTGGAACTTGCGACCGAGATTCAGCAACGTTTTCAACCGTCCGCTCCACCGATCGTCGAGGGTTACGAATTTCAGGGCATCTCGTTCTCGTGTTATGAGATCGGCGGTGATTACTATGATTTTATTCCCCGTCACGATGGCAAAATGCTTATTGCTCTCGGAGATGTTTCGGGTAAGGGCACGGCCGCGGCGCTCCTGATGTCGAGCCTGCACGCGGCGATCCATGCCCAGGTGTCGGCGAAAAGCTCGCTCGATGAGACTATTCTTTCCGTCAACCACTATCTCGTCGAAAACACACCGGCGAACCGTTTTGTCACCCTGTTCGTTGCTGAACTGGATCCATCAAATGGATCGCTCAAGTACATCAACGCGGGACACAATCCGCCGCTCATCGGAAGGGTCGACGGCTCTGTCGCTCAGCTTTCGTCGGGGGGCTTTCCGCTCGGTATAATTCCGGGAGCGGAGTTCGAGGTTGGTGAAACGCACTTAAACCTCGGGGAAGCTCTCGTCGTTTATTCCGACGGTGTTTCCGAAGCAAATAACATTCGCGACGAAGAGTTTGGAATGGAGCGGCTGATCGAGGTCGTGAGGAAAAAC
>JBDTWZ010000056.1:0-17145 GCA_040006435.1 Acidobacteriota bacterium | reverse complement strand
CACATCTCTAAAGACGGTTTCGGTGTCAAGACACAAATCGAGTGCACCGCGCGAGCGATTGTTTCTCAAAAGTTCTTTGACAAAAAAAGATTCGTTCATTGCTTAGTGTTACTGGTTTGTCTGAATTGCGTGGTTCAGACCGTCGGTGAAGCCAACCTGGTGGCTCACTCTTTCATCTCTTCGTGCATTTAGCGAGGCGGTGTTTCTCACCACCCCATTGCTCATGATGTAAGGATGCGTACTCCTTCTGCAAAGGAAGGAGGTTGGCTTAGCGCTATCACGAAATCGATCATTTCAGATCGTGTGAGTTCCGGGCATTGCCAACTGTGCGTCCACGCAGGTCAAACTCATCTGCCGTGATCTTGTCACGAAGCATTATCGAGAGTTTGACCAAAAGTTTTCTGGCGGCAGCTGTCTTAGCTACCGGCTTTGGTTTCTTCTTCGCCAGCCTCTTGTAAAAGCTTTTCAGATTCACATCAGTTCGGCATGCGATATTAGCAGCCTGTCCGAGTTGGTGACGAAGGAGAGTAGAACCTGCTTTACTGATACTTCGGAAGCGGACCCGTCCGGCACTGGAATCTTCCACCGGATCCAACCCGGCAAAGTTCGCGATCTGTCTCGACAACTTCTCAAAGCGCGACACATCACCGAGTGTGTGAACTGTCGCAAGTGCGGTTAGATCTCCGACGCCTTTTTGCGAGAGAAGAAGTTGGACCGATTTATCGTTATCAACCTTCTTCTTCAGCCACCCGTCGAGCTGGGCGATCTGTCCACTGAGCTTTTCCACCAGCGAGAACAAATGTTCTCGCCTGATAGAAGCGGCTTCGGTCATGCGGGCCTCTTTCAGCATTTGCTGAAAAGCCTTTGTCCTTATCTTGCCCTTCGGCATTCCGACCGAGTGGGCCAGTGCCTGGAGCCGGTTGTAGACTTGGGTCCTCTGCCGGACGAAACTCCTCCTGAGCCGAAGTATCTCGAGGATCTGGTCGCTTTCAGGCGGCCTTCGCCAAATCGCCGGGAACTCGTCTTGAAGCAGTAGCTTGAGTATCAACTCCGCATCGCGACGGTCGTTCTTATGCCGCGACGTGGCTCGTTTTCTTATCAAAACCGGGTTGCCAACAAGAAGCTTATGACCTGTTTCAAAGAGCATCTCCTCGAACCATGTGGCCTGGGCCGAAGCCTCGATGCCAACCGTAGCAGGTTCGGGAAGCGAAGAATAAAACTCGCGAACTACCTCCGGATCGTTAACCAGATCCAATGTCCGCGTCTCACCTGTTTCCGTATCGCACCAGGCTAACGTTTGCTGATGCGGATGAAAATCAACTCCGATGTACAATGTCATGGCGGTTTCTCCTGTCAAAGAACGAGTCTTGTTTTGTTGACACTGATTCTACTCAATGTCGGGAGAAACCGTCTTTATAACATCACGAAATCACACTAATTTCCCAGGCTGTTTCAAACATACAAATCACACGAAAAGACACGAAACCAGAAACAAGGGTCAGATCCGCAAAAATCCGCCCTATCCGTTAAATCCGCGTTCAAATTAAGACTGGATTCGAGGCCCGTTTAACTTTTCACGCATCCTTTTCACCTTTAATGAGTTAGCGTGATGATCAAGCGTCTTCAGTTTTTGTTCCGCATTCAGGACAGAACTTGGCTCCGGCCGCGAGCTCGTACTGGCAACCGCTGCACTTCGCCTTTTCCTGGGAGGACCCGCACTCCGAACAGAACTTCGCACCTTCGCGAAGCTCGGCCCCGCATTTCACACACGGAACTTTTGCGACCGCCATTTTGCCGCCGCAGTCCGCGCAAAACTTAGCCACAGGATTATTCTGTTTTCCGCAAGCTGGGCATGCCACGGTTGAGGCCGATCCGCCGCCACCTTGCGGATTAGCTCCGAAAGCATTTGCCATCTGTCCGCCGACGGCGAACCCGGCACCTAAACCGGCTCCGAGTCCCGCTCCGCCACCTTCGTTTTGCGCTGCGTCACGCAGCGCGTCGGCGGCCTGAAACTGCATATATTTTTGAGCGTCGCCTAGAGCTCCCATCGAGGAACGCTTGTCCATCGCAGCTTCGACTTCCGGAGGCAGACTGATGTTCTCAATGTAGAATTTCGTGACCTCAAGTCCGTAACCGCCGAAATCCTCATTGATCTTTGCGCGGATCGCGTCGCCGAGTTCTTTGTACTGGGCCGCAAGATCGAGAGCCGGGATTTTCATTTCACCGATCGCGTCGGAGAACTCGGTGACGATAGCTCGCTTCAATTGTCCGTCGATGTCCTCGGTCTGAAACTGTGCGTTCGTTCCGGCTATCTGCTTGATGAATTCGCTTGGGTCGGCGACACGCAAACTGTAAGCACCGAACGCACGAAGCCGGACTATTCCGAAATCTGTATCGCGAAGCATGATCGGATTCGAGGTGCCCCATTTCATGTCGGTAAATTGTTTCGTGTTGACGAAATAGACCTCGGATTTGATCGGCGAGTTAAAGCCGTGTTTCCACGCACCGAGCTTCGACAAGATCGGCGTGTTGCCGCCCTCGACGGTATAACGTCCCGGCGTGAATACGTCCGCAACCTGGCCTTCGAAAACAAAAACGGCAGCCTGCGATTCGCGTACGATCAGCTGTGCGTCATTTTTAATTTCCTGCCCCGCAACCGGAAAGCGATAAAGCAGCGTGTCCTTAGAATCATCAAGCCACTCGATGACTTCGATAAACTGGTTGAGCGCGGCGTCTTTGACCTTATCGAGAATACTCATTTTTCGGATCTCCTTGGCCTAATTCTTAACGATTGAATATGCCACAAAGTTCGGCGTTTTGAAAGATGAATATGTTGGGCAAGAAGTATGCGTCGAGGCCGAACGAGCCCAGACGTTTATTCGGATCCTAGCGGTTCCGAGGTTTTCTTGTGTTCATCTATTCTTGGTTGAAGAGTGGGCTAAGCAGGGGAAATACCGACTTGACGCACTCAAATAATACACCACAAGATAAATCGCTCAAACAACTGACACCGCCGTTCGGGCCCGGTGCCTCGTCAGCAAGTAATGGAAAATCGTAGCGGCCAATCCGCCACTTAAGTCGAGAAGGACATCGAACGGCGAAGCCGTTCGGGCAGGATTAAAGCTCTGATTTATTTCATCCGATCCGGCGACCGCCAGAATTAAGACGATCGCGGACAGAAAGGAGAATTTCCGAATAAGATTTTGATGCGAAGCGGAAAACGCACGACAAGCGAGAAATCCGAGAACAGCATACTCGGCGAAATGAGCAAATTTGCGAATGATACCGTGATACAAAGTTATCGTCTCGGGCAAAGCGGCGGGAAAAAGAAATTCGAGCAGCGGCCGGATGATCAGTGACGTTCGGGTCGATGCGCCCTGGCCGCTCGAGAGAAAAAAGATCACTCCGATCCAAACAAGAAGCGGCGCGTACAGCATCAACTGTTCGCGCCGTTTCTTGGCAAGTTTCATTGGAATGGATCTGCGAGCCTAAGCCGCGGCAGCTGCGCCCGAGACCACTTCAATGATCTCCTTCGTGATCGCCGCTTGTCGAATCCGGTTCATGTTCAACGTCAGCGAGTCGATCAATTCACCCGCGTTCTTCGACGCCGAGTCCATCGCGGTCATCCGCGATCCCTGTTCCGACGCGACCGATTCGAGCATCGACTTGTACATCTGTATTTCGACCTGTTTCGGCAATAGCTTACCGAAGATCTCGGCCGCGGGCTGTTCGTAGATATACTCGGCCTCGGCGCCCGCCGCATCCCCGTCTTCGACACGGTCGATACGTGGTATCGGCAGGATCTGCTCGATTATTGGTTTTTGCGACAGGACAGTTTTGAATTCCGTGTAAACGAGAAACACCTTGTCGATCGACGTGTCCTCGGTAAATGTCTTAATGATATTCCGCGCGATCTCCATTGCGTCGGCGTGGTTTGCCCTTCCGCTGCCCGTCAAGCCAATGTACTCGTCCTTGAAGACGATTTCCCGCCGCTTGAAAAAGTCCCGCCCTTTGCGGCCGACCGGTATCATCTCAGCCGATTTCGCAGCATTCTCTTTCAAAAATGCCTGAGTCGCTTTGATGACGTTTGCGTTGAATGCGCCGGCCAAACCCTTGTCCGCGGTTACAAGGACGATGAGATATTTTTCGTCACCTCGCGCGTCGAGCAAAGGATGCGAGAACTCGTCTGCGACCTTCGCACTCAAACCGCCGAGAACCTCGGACATCTTTTGCGCAAACGGGCGGGCGGCGGTCACCCTATCCTGCGCACGCTTCAGCTTCGCCGCGGCGACCATTTTCATCGCCTTAGTGATCTGCTGTGTATTCTTCACCGACTTGATCCGCCGGCGCATGTCTAGCAAGCTTGCCATTCTTTTTGAGTTTCTGGTTCCTAGTTCCCAGTTTCTAGTTGTCGTTTCAGTTCCAGTTTGCTTCGAAACAGAAACTAGAAACCAGAAACTAGAAACTCGCCTTACGCTGCCGCGGCTGTTGCCGTCTGCCAACGCGTCGCTTTGAAATCCTCAATCGCTTCCTTCATCGAAGCTTTCAGACTGTCGTCGATATTCTTCTTGTCGCGAAGCGTCGTCATAACGGCCGGATGCGAATTCTCGATAAACGCTCCGAGTTCTTCTTCGAATCTTTTCAGATCTTCCACCTCGATATCGTCCGCGAGGCCGTTCGTCACAGTCCAGATGATAAGAACCTGATTCTCGACTGCCATCGGCTGATATTGTCCCTGTTTCAGGATCTCGGTCAGACGACGTCCGCGTTCGAGCTGCGATTGTGTCGACTTGTCGAGATCCGAGCCGAACTGAGCGAACGCTGCCAACTCGCGATACTGAGCAAGGTCGATACGAAGAGTACCGGCAACCGCCTTCATCGCTTTGATCTGCGCCGAGCCGCCCACACGAGACACCGAGTTACCGACGTTGATCGCGGGCCGCACGCCAGAGTTGAAGAGGTCGGACTCCAAAAATATCTGGCCGTCCGTGATCGAGATCACATTCGTCGGGATGTATGCCGAGATGTCGCCGGCCTGCGTCTCGATGATCGGCAAGCTTGTCAGCGAGCCGCCGCCGCGTGCGTCCGACATTTTCGCGGCACGTTCGAGTAATCGTGAGTGAAGATAAAATACGTCTCCCGGATAAGCTTCGCGGCCCGGCGGACGTCTCAGCAGCAAAGAGATCTCGCGGTACGCAGCAGCCTGCTTGGAAAGGTCGTCGTAGATCGTCAAAGCATGACGGCCGTTGTCGCGGAAATATTCGCCGATCGCACAACCCGAATACGGAGCAAGAAACTGCATCGCCGCCGGATCCGAAGCCGACGCCGACACGACGATCGTCCATGCCATCGCACCCGAATCTTCAAGCTTCTTCACGACCTGTGCAACGGTCGACGCCTTCTGCCCGATCGCGACATAGACACAGATCACGTCCTTACCGCGCTGGTTAATGATCGCGTCAATGGCGACTGCGGTCTTTCCAGTCTGGCGGTCACCGATGATCAGCTCACGCTGGCCGCGGCCGATCGGGACCATCGCATCGATCGCCTTTAGACCGGTTTGAAGCGGCTCTTTCACCGGCTGACGGTCAATAATACCGGGGGCGATCCTCTCAACCGGATTGTACGCGTCCGTAATGATCTCACCCTTACCGTCGATCGGATTACCGAGCGCATCGACCACGCGGCCGATCATCGCATCGCCGACCGGCACGCTCATGATGCGTTTTGTGCGCTTCACTTCGTCGCCTTCTTTGATCTTTTGAAAATCGCCGAAGAGAACGGTACCGACCTTGTCTTCCTCGAGATTGAGCGCCAGACCGCGGACGCCATGCGGAAATTCAAGCAGCTCGCCCGCCATCACCTTTTCCAGACCGTGTATCTCGGCGATACCATCGCCGACCTTGATCACCCTACCGACCTCATCGACCTTCATCGTCGAATCGAAATTCTCGATCTGAGAACGGATAATTTCGTTAATTTCGTTGGCTTTAATTGCTTCCATATTCTTCGCGTGAATCGTGAACAGTAAATCCTTAAGAGTAGGTCACTCGATCGGCGCTGCTATTCACTATTCACGATTTACATTCCGATAAGTTCTTCCTTAAGATTCTCTAATTGCGTCTTCACCGAGCCATCGTAGACCGTCGAACCGAGACGCGTGACAACGCCGCCGATAAGGCTGGGGTCGACGGTGAAGCTCAGCTTCACTTGCTTGCCCGTCAGCTTTTCCAGATTCGATTTAAGCTCGTTTCGCTGCGCCTCGGCGAGTTCCCGGGCCGAAATGACGTCCGCCGCAACTCTTCCTGCACGATCCTCTAGCACCGACGCGAACCGTTCGTTGATGTGGCTGAGTTCGGTGAGGCGGCTGTTGCGAAGAAGAATACGCAGAAAATTTGAGGTCGTTTTCGACGGCCGCGTCTTCGCAAGTAAACCTTCAAGCACTCTTTCCTTTTTCGCGTGCGCAATTGCTGGATTCCGAAATGCGTTCTGCAGTTCGGGGCTGCCAGCGACCAACTGCTCCCAGGTCTTCAATTCGGTTTTTACCGTTTCGGTCTCTCCGGAAGAGACCACGACGTCGGCGAGAGCCGTTGCATATCTGCGCGAGATCGTTTCGACACTCATTTAGTTCAAGCCTCCGATCGCCCGTATGCCAGATTTAACGAGGACCGCATCGTTGTCCGCATTGATCCTTCCACGTAGTTTTTCTTCCGCCAGACGCACGCTTTCTTGAGCCGAGAAGCGGCGAAGCTCAGCCTTTATCTGCTGCGTAAGCCGGCTAAGGTCGCCCTCGGCCTGGTCGCTCAGCTTCGCGATCTCAGCATCGGTTTGCTGCGCTATATGCGTCTTTTCGGCCTCGGCCTCGTCCTTTGCCCTCGTCAATATCGACGCTTTTTCCGAATCGAGGGCCGCGAGTTTAGCTTCGGCCGAGGTCAATTGAGCAAGGGCCGCCTGCTTTGCCTCTTCGGCTTTTATCAACTCGGACCGTATGGCATCGCGCTTCGCCTTAAATGCGGCGCTGAGCGGTTTCTTGAGCACATAGACAAGCGCGAATACGAAGATCGCCAGATTGATAAATTTCCAGGCTTCGAAACCGGGATAATTCAGGTATTTGTCATAGATCGCGGTAAAGCCGCCGCCGGCCGCGTGACCACCCGCCTCGGCAAACAAGAAAATTATGTTAAAGAAAAAAGCAAACATATTCGGGCTACGCTTTCAAAATATTGTCGCTGATCTTCTCAGCCATCGCTTCGGCTTCCTTTGCAATGATCGCTTTCGCCTCAGAAGCCTGCTCCCGGACCTGCTGTTTTCGCGATGCAGTCAAAGCCGTCGTTTCACTCTTTGCCGCCGCTATTCTATCCTGACGCGAATTGATCGCGGCCGCGCGCTGCTTTTCGATAAAATCGTAGCTCTCGCTCCGCGCCTCAAGCAGCTCGCGCTCGTATCTGGCCTGTTTGTCGCTAACATCGCTGAGAATGGCGTCGGCCTCGCTGCCGTGGCCGCCTTTATTCTTATCGCGGGATTCTATGACGCGGTTGATCGGCCTGAAAAACGTGCGGTTCAGGATCCAGATCATCAACAGGATCAATGCAATATGTATGAAAAGAGTGCCGTCCGGAAAGAGCTGGATCGATTCGGCAAATGCCAGCAAAACCATATTTCTTAAACTATTATCGCTTTATCAAAACCCGCGAAAAATCTAGCTAATCTCAAAACATAAGAGATTATCACGCACGATTTTGACGGTCAAGCAGCCCCTTATTTACACGCCGAGGCGGCGGCGGATTTTGGCAAAACGCGGGTCCTGGTGGAAGGCTTCGTCAAAATCTAATGCTGACTTAAAGAAGACCATCGCATACGACCGCTCATCGTAAGCCCTTTCGAGCCATTCGAACGCCGTCGTCCTCTCACCCAGGTCTGCGTAGAGATATGCAAGCACGTAAGAACTTACGTGCTGGTGCTTTTTCATTTCGAGCAGCTCATCCAATATGCGCCGCGCGTCGCCCGTTCGTCCCGCACGAGCAAAAACCCTGCCAAGAGCCCCAAGAGACGTCGCGCTGCGGCCGGTTATGGCGATCACCCCTTCACATTCCGCGATCGCGGCGGCGTTCATTCCCTTCGCGCTATAGGCCGAGGCAAGCCGGCGTCGCGCAAACATAAAATTCGGGTCCAACTCGAGGGCGCGGTGGTATTGCTCGATCTCCTCGTCGAACTGGCGGGCGAAGTGAAGCATCCAGCCGACGTTCTGATTGATGTGAGGCGAGAGCGGGTCGAGATCGCGGGCGCGGTACATCCGGGCGATCGCCTCTCCGATACGGCCCTGCGAGGCAAAGTAAAGCGCGTACCACGAGTGGGCGGCGGCGTAATTCGGGTTTAGATCGAGCGCGCGCCTAAAGCCCTGCTCAGCTTCCGCCCATCGCCAGCTGTATAGCCTGATAACGGCCAGGGCAGTGTGAGCTTCGGCAAGCGTGTCGTCGAGCTCGACGGCTTTAAGAGCAGAGGCCTCGCCCCTTGCGAGTGCCTCCGCGGGCGGCAAAGCCGCGATAAATTCAGTGCCAAGGGCAAAGTAGGCGTCGGACAAAAAGGTATACGGCAACGCGAAGTCCGGGTCATTTGCGATGGCAGCGTCGAAGTGTGTGATCGCGGTCTTAATGGCCGGCTCGTTTCTCTTGTTCAAGTAAAAACGTCCTAGAAGGTATTCCTCGTACGCTTTGGGGTCAACCGGTCGAGAACTTGAAAGCCGTTCCCGCTCTTGGGGCGTTAGCTTGATGCTGATCTCGTTCGCAATGTCCCGCGTCATTTCCCGTTGGAGTGACATGATGTCGCGCTCCGGCCTCTCATAACTTCGCTCCCATAGCTGACGGCCGGACGGAGCGTGAATGAGCTTTGCTGAAAGCCGGATGAGGCCGCCTGTGCGTTGGATGGTAGCTTGCACTACCGCTTCGACATTCAATTCCTGCGCGATCTGCGGCAGGGGTTGTTGCCGTGACTTGTACCGCATCGTCGAAGTTCGAGCGATAACACGCAGGGCTCCAATTTGCGACAGATCGTTGATAAGCTCCTCGGTCAAACCGTCGGCAAAATAATCCTCTGTCTGGGCGTCGGTTCCAACAGTCTCAACCGGAAGCACTGCGATATTCTTGATCTCAGGAACGGCAAAGGTGGTTCCACGGAAGGCGGGGATGTACACCAACGCGGTCGCCGTTGCCGCCAATAAAATAACAATTGCCACCGGAGCATACCGCCTGACGCGAGATCTCTTGACGGCCTCGGCTGCGGCAACGCCGTCGCGGATAGATCGCTGTAAACCTTTTAAATCGTCCAGAAGCTCCGCAGCCGACCGGTAGCGGCTCCCGGCGTCGCGTTCGAGGCATCTGAGAAGGACACGGTGAACCTCGCTGGCAGCTTCTGAATTCACCGGCGGCGCATTCGGCAGGTTAAGGTCGTCGTGCGCGTCGCCATCCAAAGGCGCTCGCCCGGTCAACATTTCGTAAAGAAGGATTCCGAAACTCCAGACATCCGACCTGGCATCAACGGGCTGTCCACGAAGTTGTTCCGGCGACATATACTTCGGCGTGCCTGCCAGGAGTGAGCCGTTGATTTCGCTTAACGACGTGATCCCGGTACCCGCGTCGACAACATCGGCGAACTTGGCGATTCCAAAATCGAGAACCTTAATCAGGCCGTCGCGGCGGATCATAATATTTTCCGGTTTTATATCGCGGTGAATTATTCCTGCTGCATGCGCTTCGGCCAGCGCGGCCGCTACCTGCACGGCGACTTCGATCGCCTCCGCCGAGCTTATCGGGCCATCGGAGATTCGCTGCCGGAGTGTCACGCCGTCGACGAGTTCGGTGGCAATAAAATCGATGGAATCAAAATGCCCGATCTCATGAATGGTTAGGATGTTTGGGTGATTCAAAGCCGAAACCACGCGTGCTTCCCGATGAAAGAGATCGCTTGCGCCGGTCCGGTCAGAGAACCCTGACGGGAGCACCTTGACGGCAACCTTGCGTCCAAGTTTCTCGTCCTGTGCAAGATAGACGGCACCCATTCCACCGCGTCCCAATTCCCGGAGGATCTCATACTGGGCCAGGTGCTGCCCCGCCTTGAGCTCCGGAGCAGGTTCCTCAATGGGAAATGTCTCCATTACTTGCAGATAGGCCGGTGTCTCGATGAAATTTCCGATGCTCTCGTTAGTCGCGAGAAGCGCATCAACCTCATACCGCAGGGATGCGTCGTCACCACATTTTTCGGCCACAAATCGCGCGCGTTTTTCCGGATCGGTATCCAGAGACTGCTGAACGATCGTCTTGACCTGTTGCCATTGTTCGGACGTCATTGCGATATTGGACCGGTATATGGAAACACGACGCGACCGACGGAATTCCTTGCTCAAATCCGGTGGAGCTCAAAAAAGTTCTGTTCCATTTACTAATGCGTAGCGGGCAATCCCTATCAGACCAATATTTTTGCATCTGCCTATCTGCCCGAAATCTCACGGTGCAGCCAAAGGCGCGCCGTTGTCCATTCGCGCTTGATGGTCATCGGCGATGTAGTCAAGGCTCGTGCCGTTTCTTCGATCGTCAATCCTGTAAAATACCGGAGCTCGACGATGCGTGCCGCGAACGGGTCGAGTTCGGCAAGCTTGTTGAGTGCTTCGTTGAGTATCAATAGGTCTTCGTCGCGTTCGACCTTGACGCCCAAACCGTCATCGAGCGTAACAGCCAGTCCTCTGCCGCCGCGTTTTTCGGCACAAGAGCGGCGGGCGTGGTCGACTAGTATCTGCCGCATCAGATTGGCCGAAATGCCAAAGAACTGTTCGCGGTTCTCCCATTCCAGACCTTGAGCCTTCACGATTCGCAGATATGCCTCGTGAACCAACGCCGTGGCCTGTAATGTATGTCCGGTTGACTCGCGCCGAAGATAACCGTCCGCGATGCTGCGCAACTCTTTGTAAACGATGGGCAGCAGCTTGTCGAGTGCGTCGCCATCGCCCTCGTTCCACCGCTGGAGAAGCTCGGTGACCTCTCCCGGCGGTCGGGGCTGGTTTTTACTCTCGTGAGATTCGGCCACCTCAGGCTCCTTCTTCAAAGCTTAACATTCGGAAATATAATAGTTTATCGCCCTTTTTGAAGCAATAAATTCCCGCGCCGCGTCCCAGGATAACTTGTCGACTCAAAATTTTTTTCCGCTTTTGGTCTGATTTGCTCCGCTCCTCCGCATTCCTAATTGAAAGCACAAATTTCACAGTTCTGACGGAGTAGCAAACCGGCTGCGGCTCAGACATATCAAAAAAAGGAAGGATTATTATGAACAACTCAATCACTCAAAGAACTTTCGCCGCAGCATTAACGCTCTCAGCCTTGCTGTTTTTGACTCTGTCGCCCGCGCGGGCCCAAGATTACTCGGACTGGTCGGCGCCGGAAAATCTTGGAACAACGATCAACACAGCCGCTCTCGAAGGGTGTCCTTTCATTGCGAAAGACAATGTCACGCTTTTCTTTGCCTCGAACAGAGCAGGCGGCTCCGGCGCGAACGACATCTATGCATCGCAACGTGAAAGCGAAGATTCGCCCTGGGGAACGCCATTCAATCTAGGTACGGGTATCAACACTGTTGCAGGCGAGGAGTGTCCCACTTTGACGATCAGCGGACGTTATCTGTACTTTGTCAGCAACAGAGCCGGCGGCTGCGGTGGCAGTGATATATACGTGTCGCGGCGTGTGAGCAAAAAGAATCTGACAAGCTGGGAACCGCCACAAAATCTCGGCTGCCAGTTTAACAGCGCGGCAAATGACATCACGCCTTCGCTGATTGAGGGCGAGGACGGTTCAGTATCCCTTTTCTTCAGCAGCAACCGGGCCGGGGGACTGGGCGGAATGGACATATATGTCAGCACATTGGACGGGACCGGAGTGTTCGGAACCCCCGTGGCGGTCAGCGAATTGAATACGACGTTTAACGACCAGCGGCCGAATGTTCGGCGGCGCGATGGCCTGGAGATATTCTTCGAGTCAGACCGTACAGGAACGATTGGCTCGACGGATCTCTATTCGTCACTTCGCGCGACAACCTCGTCGGCTTGGACGGCACCCGAAAATCTTGGGGCGGTCGTAAACAGCATATTAGCCGACGGACGGCCGACTCTTTCATGGGACGGCACGGAGCTGTATTTTATGTCCACACGGGCGGGCGGCTACGGCAGTAACGACATTTATGTAACGCGAAGAAGCAAGACTCCCGATCAGGACGTATGTGCTGCACGGCCATAGGCTGGGAAAGAGTTTCAACTCGTCCGTGCCTGGACGTTCGAAAGGGACGCCAGGCATGGACTTCAGAGGGAGGTTCGGAGTCGTACCCAAAGCCGGTAGTAAAACTGACGCAGCCCGCCGCCTAAAATCGGACTAAAATTGTTCAAAGGAATATGCCCGTTATTTTAGCGTTGTTTACGGCGTCCTTAGTGGCGGGACAGATCCATAGATCCAATGACTGCATCAGACACAATCACCACAACCGCCGAGGTGCTGTGAAGCTGGCCGGTTCGTGAAATACCCGCCGCGACAAGGTTCCCGAGCCTCGGTGAATGTGACGTCGAATGGTTACGCTTCTTCACCAAAAGGAGCGTAACCAAAACCAAAGCTGGCTTCGTTTCCTTTTAAGCCACCCCACTCGCCCGCAACCGCAGGCGATGATGACTCTGAAACTCAAATCACGCCCGCAAACGTCAAGAACTATGGCACAATGCTGAGAAACCGATCTGGTGCATCGGAATTCTCGATTTTACTTTGTCCGGAACATTTTGATTCACGAACTGTTCACCTCTATCTAGGCTGATTGTGACAGAGTCTTTCCCAAACCTCTTATGCCTGTTCCTGCTGGATCATCAAAGGCGCGTGCTCCGCGAAACCGAACTATCGAGATCACTGAAATCGAGGCCAAACGGTATAGGCCGCGGCTGATCAACAGCGTGTCACAGCCGGATCTTGATGGCGCGAGAAACAGGCTCATATGCGGCAATGCGTTTGACGTGCTCGACCGACTGCCGGCCGCCCGCTTTGATTTGCTCTTTGCCGATCCGCCATACAATTTGACCAAAGATTTTGGAACCGAGAAATTCCGCGAGAAAACCACGGATGAGTACGAAGCGTGGCTCGATTCGTGGCTGGAATTGTGCGCTCCGCTGATGAAAAAAACCGCCAGCATTTATATCTGTGGGGATTGGCGTTCGAGTTCGGCGATCCAGCGTGTTGGGTCGAAATATTTCAAACTACAAAACCGGATCACATGGGAGCGCGAGAAAGGCCGCGGTGCAGCGCGGAACTGGAAGAATGCGGCAGAGGACGTGTGGTTCTTCACGATGTCCGACGAATTCACATTTAATCTGGACGCGGTAAAGCAGCGGCGCCGCGTGATCGCGCCATATCGAGAAAATGGAAAGCCGAAAGACTGGAACGAATCGAAGAACGGAAATTTTCGAGACACACATCCTTCGAATATTTGGACAGACATCACCGTCCCGTTTTGGTCGATGCCGGAGAACACCGATCATCCCACGCAGAAGCCCGAGAAGCTGCTCGCCAAAATAATTCTCGCGAGTTCCAGCCCAGGTGACCTGATTCTCGACCCATTTGCCGGAAGTGGAACGACAGCCGTCGTCGCAAAAAAGCTCGGCCGCGACTTCGTCACGATCGAATCGGATGAAGCGTATTGTCTGCTCGCGGCAAAGCGCCTCGAGATGGCGGAAACCGATAAGTCGATCCAGGGATTTGAGGACGGTGTTTTTTGGGAACGTAATTCACGAAAGTGAGATCAAGCCGTTAGAATAGCTCTGCGTGCTCCGCGAGCTCTGCGTGAAAGTAAGGCAGATTTCACGCAAAGCTCGCGGAGCACGCAGAGAACACTCAATGAAGATCGCGACCTGGAACGTTAACTCGATCAATGTTCGTATGCCGCAGTTGCTCGGGTGGCTCGAGACGGCCGACATCGATGTGATCTGTTTTCAGGAGACGAAAACCATCGATGAGAATTTTCCGCTCGCGGCGCTGAAGGATCTCGGATATGACGCCGCGTTCATGGGGCAAAAGTCTTATAACGGCGTCGCGATAATCTCAAAGTTCCCGATCACTGACGTGCAGAAGAATTTCCTCGACGATGACGACGAATCCCCGAAGCGTCTGATCGCCGGAACCATTAACGGCGTACGCATCGTCAATACCTACATCCCAAACGGCAGCGAACTATGGAGCGACAAATTCAATTTCAAACTCGACTGGCTGCAACGCCTTCGCCGCTTTTTCGACGAGACGTGTGATGTAAATTCCAATGTCCTACTCTGCGGCGATTTTAATGTCGCGATGGACGATCTCGACGTGTGGAACGTCGCCGTCTGGGAAGGAAAGATTCATTTTTCAAAGCCCGAACGGGCCGCCATGACGCACGTCAAGCAATGGGGCTTCGTTGATGTGTATCGAAAGATAAACCCCGACGCGAAAGAATTTTCCTGGTGGAACTATCGCGAGGGCGCCTGGCAACGCAACCGCGGGTTGCGGATCGATCACATCTGGACGTCTCCGTCGCTTGCCGAAAAATGCACCGGCTGCTGGATCGATAAGGCACCGCGGGCGCTCGAGAAGCCCAGCGATCATGCTCCCGTCATCGGTGAGTTTGCCCTCTGATTGCAAACTGAAACTCTGGTCGCGAGTCAATTTGATGTCTCAACTGTCTGTTCGTCGTCTTTCGTGTTTCTTCGTGTAATTTCGCGGTTATAGTCGGAAGAAGAAACCACTAAATCACACGAAGAAACACGAAAACAATTACTGAGCACGAATAGGTTCGGGTCACGAATTCGAACTGACCCACTACCGAAACTCTGCTTTCGGTGTGTTCCGTGTCTTTGCGTGGTTAGTAACAAAACGAACCCGGAACCGGAACACACAAAAGGACACAGAATGAAGATAGCGACCTGGAATATCAACTCGATCAAATCCCGGATCGATCACGTTTTAAAGTGGTGTCAGGTAAATCAGCCGGATGTGCTTTGTCTCCAGGAGACTAAGTCCGTCGACGAAAAATTCCCGCACACCAAGCTTCGGGCAATCGGCTATCCCCACATCGAGCATCTCGGCGAGCGGTCCTACAACGGCGTCGCCATTCTGTCTAAGATTCCGCTGGAAAATGTCGTCACGAAACTGCCTGGCGACAGAACGGACAACCAGAGTAGATTTATTTCGGCGGAGATTAACAATGTACGGCTGATCAACGTGTATGCTCCTCACGGCACGAGCCAGGGCACGGCGAAATATCAGTTCAAACTCGATTGGATCAAACGTCTCCGGACCTATCTCGACAAGAAATACCAAACAGGCGAGAACGTTGTTCTCTGCGGCGACCTCAATGTCGCGCCTCATGAGCTGGATGTCTGGAGCGTCCCGGCGTGGAGAAATAAGCTGCACTTTACAAAGCCTGAACGCGATGCAATACAGGATCTAAAGAAATGGGGATTCGTGGATGTCTTTCGTCAGATAAACGGCGACGAAAAAGAGTTTTCTTGGTGGAGCAATTTTCGCCACGACTTCGAAAAAGATCGGGGGCTTCGTATCGATCACATCTGGACATCACTGCCGCTATCGGAACGCTGTACCGACTGCTGGATCGACAAAGATCCGCGCGGATGGGAACATCCATCAGACCACGCACCGGTCGTGGCCGAGTTTTTGTAAACCCAGCGGCAAAGCGATCATTTTTTTCGAAGCTCTTTGATCCGTTTCCAAAGCTGCGGCAGCAGTGACGCGGTTTTAACAAGCGAACCACTTGCAAACTTCGTCGCAAAGCCTCGAAAAGTTTTCACCGCTTCGGGCGAATATGGAAACCACCACGCGTCGGGAAGCAAAGCGAACCGATTGACGTGAATGTGCTGCGGCTGGACGAGTTCCATCAAACCTTCTTCGCCGTGCGTACGGCCGCGGCCTGAATTTTTAAACCCACCCCACGGCGTCTGGCCAATTCCGTGCGTGTAGAGGACTTCGTTGACGCAGACCGAGCCCGCTTCGATCTGCTCGGCAACCCGTCGTCCCTTTGCATAGTCTTTCGTCCAAACACTCGCCGTGAGGCCGAACTCGGAATCGTTTGCCAGCCGGATCGCCTCTTCTTCGGTCTTGAATGTCGCGATCGGAAGCGTCGGGCCGAACGTCTCTTCCTGCATAGCGCGCATATCGTTCGTCGCGCCCGAGATAACGGTCGGTTCATAAAAAAGATTGCGGAGTGGGGATTGCGGATCGTGGATTTCCGGATTCCCTGTAGCGTCATCAGATTCCGTCGGCAAAAACTCCGCACTCCGCAATCCGCGATCCGCAGTCCCAGCCTTTCCCCCGATCTCGATGCGTGCGCCATCCTTGCGGAATTGCTCGACATGATCTTCGACGATCTCCAACTGTCGCTCTGACGACATCGCGCCGATCGAAACATCCTCGCGATCACCCGCACCCTGCTTCAGCTCGCGGGTTTTCTCGACGATCAACTTCGTCAACTTTTCAGCGACACCTTCCTGCACATACAAACGTTCAACAGACGAACATGACTGTCCCGAGTTGCAGAACGCGCCCCAGACGGCACCACCCGCCGCGAGCTCGAGATCAGCATCGTCAAAAACTATCATCGGATCTTTGCCGCCGAGCTCGAGCACGACAGACGTGAGATTATTCGCCGCCGCCGCCGCGATCTTCTTGCCGGTCGCGACCGACCCCGTGAACATTATCTTGTCCGGTGCGGCATCGACGAGCGCTGCTCCGGTTAGTCCGCCGCCGGTGACGATTTGGACGAGATTCTCGGGAGCGCCGGCCCGCTCGAATATCTCGCCGATCTTCACGCCTGTCAGCGGTGTCAGCTCGGACGGCTTTATGACAACCGAATTTCCCGCCATTACCGCCATTACCGTCTCGCCAAGCGGTATCGAGAACGGATAATTCCAGGCCGGAATAATTCCGACGACACCGAGCGGATGATAGACGATCTTCGAGTAGCGGCCCATCGTTGCGTACAGGCCGATATTGATGCGCTTCGGTTTAAGAATGCGCTCCGTCATTCGCGCGAAATACTGCATCAGGTCGAGCACCGGGGCGATCTCCATCGCGATCGCCTCGCCGA
>JBDTWZ010000055.1:0-17388 GCA_040006435.1 Acidobacteriota bacterium | reverse complement strand
AGTCCGCCGGCGGCGATCGATTGCGGCAGCAATCCATCGACTAGCCGAAACGAAGAGATCTTTTATGTCACACTGGCACCGAGCGGCGCGCCGACCGCATGCCGTCAGATAACGACAACTACGCCGACTAATCCGGGCGACCCGGTCAATCTTCTCGATATCGGACGCCGGATGAGCCGTGACGGTCGATTTGTCGCCTTTGACTCGTTCGCAGATCTCGCCGGCGAAAACTCGCCGGCCGGGACCAACTATACATCCTTCGCGTCCTACTTGTTCGACGCGACAGCCCCTGCCGCGACCGCCTTTAAACGTTTCTTACCGAGGAGCGATGCCGATTCCGCGGCTGCGGGTGGAGACATCCCCAGATTCCCCGGATTCACCGACTACAACCTCGCCGGAACACCGTCGATGTTGCTGCTCGAAACCCGGATGAATATCAGACCGGACGGGACAATAGCCACGACGGCAGAGGAAGGTTTAAATCCCGATGCGACGCGACCGGCACAAATTTACCGAACGGCACAACCGCTTACTACCGCGAGCCCTGCGCCCTCACCGGCCTACACGCGATTGACGAAATTCCCGACCTCCGGCGCCCTTCTGGCATTTACGCAACCTCTTCCGAGCAATTCGTCGGACCGATTCGCTTTCAATCTCTCTCTGGCGGAATTAGGTACCGGGAATCCGGACTTACAAAGCGAGGTTTATTATCTTTACCTTCCGGATGCGATAACGCCGGCGATCTCTACATTCAATTTTGCGACCGGAGCCAGCCGTCAAGCTGTAACTGCTTCGCCTGTTCCGACAGCGACGCCAACACCGACGCCGACTGCGACGCCGACGCCAACTCCAACGCCGACTCCGACGCCTACGGGTTCACCGACACCTACGCCGACACCGGTTCCGACACCGACGCCGATCACTCCGCTGGCTGTTCAGGGTCTTTCACCGGGTAGTTTGGCGATACTTAATTACGATTCAAATACGAATCCGCCGATAGCTGCACGGACGGCGATTGGCTCGCTCCAGCGCAGCTTTACGCTTCCGATCTCATTGAGCGGGGTGACCATGACCATTAACGGCGTCGCCTGCGGGTTGAAGTCGGTTGGTCGCCGCACGATCGTCTTCGTCGTTCCGCCGTTTCTGAGCAGCTCCTCGGCCGGAACTGTCTACCCGGTTGTTATCAATAACAACGGCACGGTGTTCAAGGGCAACGTCACGATCGTTCCCACACGACCGGACATTTTCACCGACCTGCCGGTACCCGGTCCGTTCGGCAGGGCCCAGGTTCGTAACGTCACGAACCGCGTTCATACTGGCGAGCCTTTTACCGTGACAACGGTAAGAGTGCGCGGCGGAGTGCGCGTGCCGACAGTCCTGAGGTTGCGGTTAACTGGCGTCGCCAACATCGCAGTTGGTGCCGGCGTGATCGAGATTCGCATCGGCGGCGTGATTATCAGCGGAACCCAGATATTGACGGGCGGCGTACTGGTTGAGCCGGGTGTCTATACCGTTGATTTCCAACTCCCTGCGACCCTCGACATGGCGGGAGATCAGCCGATCATTGTGACGGTCAGGACGCAGGACGGCGTCGTGTTCTCGTCGCGGCTCGACGACACTGCGCCGAAGCTTAGAATACTGTAATTTCCTTAACAACTTGGACCGAGAGGCGGACAGCGATGTCCGCCTTTTCACTTTCTACCCACCCGTAAAAGGTCAAACGAAATTACTATTGTTTACCGTATTTTGCTATACTTCGCTGGAGCCCATCAGAATCAGCATGTTGACAGCCCTTTAGCAGCATTTGCCGACCCGCCTTTAGCGATCGTGATCACTTAGTTCTTAATTAAAGAGTTTATTCAGGAGTTTTTAAAACAAAAATAATGGCAGGAAAAGACGTAGCAACGATGAAAGTTTCGCCAAAGGTTTGGCGGAACGGTGAGTTTATAGATTGGGACGATGCGCGGATCCACGTGATGTCGCACGTTGTGAATTACGGATCAAGTGTGTTTGAAGGCATTCGCTGTTATAACACGGAGAAAGGTTCTGCCGTATTCCGTCTGCGCGAGCACATCCAGCGCTTGATGAACTCCGCAAAGATCTATCGAATGGATCCGGCGTTCGACCGCGACCAGATCGTCGATGCCACCCTTGAGCTCATCCGCCAAAGCGGCCTTGACGAATGCTACATCCGACCGGTCATCATCCGCGGTCTTGACGAAGATAAGCCATCGTTCGGAGTCAATCCGTTCGGCAGCCCGATCGACACATACATCGCGACGTGGCAGTGGGGCAAGTATCTCGGCGAAGAAGCTCTCGAAACTGGTATTGATGTCTGCGTCTCAAGCTGGACCCGGATCACATCCAACTCAATGCCCTCGATGGCAAAGGCCGGCGCGAATTACATGAATTCGCAGCTCATCAAAATGGAAGCGATTCTCGGCGGGTTTTCCGAAGGGATCGCGCTCGACGATCGCGGAATGGTCTCCGAAGGCTCGGGCGAAAACATATTTCTGGTGAACAATGGCAAGCTGATCACGCCGCCCCTCGGCGCGTCGATCCTGCCCGGCATCACGCGTGATTCCGTCTTGCAGATCGCCCGCGAACTCGGCATGGAGATCGTCGAAGCGCAGGTCCAGCGTGCAGCACTGTATCTCGCCGACGAAGTTTTCTTCACCGGAACCGCCGCTGAGATCACGCCGATACGCTCGATCGACCGCATTACTGTCGGATCCGGCAAACGCGGACCGGTTACGGCCAAGCTGCAGGAAGAATTTTTCAACGTCATCCTTGCCAAACGCCCGGCACCCTTCGGAGCAGACTGGCTGACATTCGTAAACGACACCGGCGAAAAAAAAACGGCCGCTCACGTGAGTTAGCAGCTGAATTGAATACTTGATCGAAAGGCGGCCTTGGCTGCCTTTTTTTTTGTTCAAATGTGAAGGTTTGCGAGACGCGTGATTCTTTTGCAGCTCACGGTGCGATCGTCGTCGAACCTGGAACAAAGGGTACTGGGTTTTCACCCTGGCGAATGTAATAAAACTTCCCTGCAGCGAGATCGGTGATGATCTGAGGGGCGCCGCCGGGCCAGTGGATCGTCAGCTCATCTATCTTTTCTGCACTGCCGAGTCCGAAATGGAGGCGGAAGTCGCTGACGGACAGATAGCTCTGGGCGCCCATGACTTCGCGTTGCAGAAGTCGATCGCCAATCCGAGCAGTGACGCGTGCTCCGATCGCGTTTCGATTTGAAGTTTTACCCTCGAGCCAAAGCATAACGAAATTGCCGCGCGGGTCCGTACGGTTAAAAGCCAACTGCGCCGTGCCGCCGTTGTTCGTAACCAGGAAGTCGAGTGCCCCGTCGCCGTTCAAATCCCCCGTCGCCAGCCCGCGGCTCACCTGAATATCCTTCAGAGCCGATCCCGCCGCGTCGCTGACATCGGCAAATTTTCCGTCGCCTAAATTCAGGAACAATGTATTCTGCTGGGCGAATATTCCGAGGCCCGTATTGGTTTCGATGTTGTCCTCGATATGCCCGTTCGCGACCAGGAGATCTTCGAAGCCGTCATTGTTCGCATCAAAGAAGTCGAGGCCGAAACTCAAACGCTGCCGCGACGTCTGACCTATCCCAACGGCGTCCGAGAGTTCGCGGAACAACAGCGGATCGGTCTGGCGGTACAGTGAAACCGGTTCTTCCTGAAAGTTACTGACTGCGATATCGGGTCGGCCGTTCGCGTCGGTGTCGGACATATCCGCACCCATCGAGCCTTCCTCCTGCCCCATCTCGCTGTATGCGACGCCGGCCGTCGGAGCCGCGTCGCGAAACTTGCCGGCGTCGTTTATCCAAAGTATGTTCGCGTCAGAATCGTTTGCGACGTAAACGTCCTGATCGCCGTCGGAATCGATATCCCCGATCGCAAGGGCGAGTCCGTTACCAGCAACCTTCGAGATGCCGACAGCCTCGCCGACCGATCTGAATTTACCCGTACCGTCGTTTTGCCAGAGCTGGTCGGGAACGGCTGTGTAATAAAGCGGCGTCGAATAGATCAGCATTCGATTGCGATACACCTTGTGCGGATTCGACGTTGTGAAATCGACGTATCGAGCGACGTACAGATCAAGGTCGCCGTCGGAGTCGTAATCGAAAAATCCCGCACTGGTCGCCCATTTTTCGTCAGACACGAGGCCTGCTGTCCTGGTAATATCTTCGAAACCCGTGCCCGTGTTCCTAAGGAGCCGATTGTCGCCTTCAAATGTCGTTAAAAAAACATCCGTCCAACCGTCGTTATCGACATCGCCTACCGCTACGCCTTGTCCGTATCCATACGACGTCAGTTTCCACTCTTCGGTTTTGTCGGCGAACGTACCATCACCGTTGTTGATATAAAGCTTATTCCCCGCTCCCGAAGGACGCGCGTCAGCGCCGAGAGCTCCACTGTTCACCAGCAGAATATCGGGCGCGCCATCGCGGTTGAGATCGGTGACGGCGACACCGCTGCCCATGATCTCGGGCAGCCATTTCGTTTGAGTACGGGTGGGAATGTGTGCAAAGTCGATACCCGCCTCTTTCGTCGCATCGACGAAGTTGAATCTTTGACCGGCATCCGCGGACGGCGGCCGGGGCTGATCCGGTGTGCAGGAGATCAGGAACGAAAGCATGAAGGTCAGTAACAAATGTCGGAACAATCTCATTTTTGTTGTTGAAGGCTTCGGGCGGCTTCCAGAGCTTTGTTTGCCTCGGCCTCATTACCAAGCGCCTTTTGGGATTCGAAAATATATTGGTATAAAACAGATTTCTGCGGGCCGTCCGCGTCGCGCAGCATTTCATTCGCCAGAGCTATGACCTCAGGATAATTCTTGTTTTTCCAGGCTGCTTCAAGCTGATAGATCTGATCCACGCGGCGGGTTGCCGCAAAGGTCGACGCCGCGGAAATTTCGTATTGCTCTCTGGCTTTTGCAATATGCATTTTTGAAAGTTCTTCATTGCCTGCCTGTGAATATGCCCGGCTGAGCGCGTTGTGTGCTGCTGAACTTTGGGGGTTGAGCTCGACGGCCTGTTTCAGGATCTCAATAGCGCGTGGAATGTTCTTCTGCCGCAGATAAATCAAACCCCGGAGAATTATCTCGTCAACCTTTTTCCCAGATACGATCCCTTCCCAAACACTGTCCAGGTGCTCTGCCGCTTTTTCCGGCTGGTCCAGATGGAAATATGCAAATGCAAGCATGCCGCTCGTTGCGACGCTTCCCGGCTCCGCTTCCGCCAAGGGTTCAAGCACGGCCGCCATCTCGCGATATTTTCCAAGCTTGCCAAATGACTGAGCGAGTGCGAGCCTCTCGTCCGCGGTAAGCTGCTCAAATGGAATGGCGGAAAGGTCCCGTTCAATTTCCGTCCAGTTGCCGCGGAGCATTAGCGCCTGGCGGTACGTCTGTTTCGTCTCGTTCGCCTGTGGGTACCTGGCATTGATCGTCCGCAGGATCTCGAAATCCTCATTCGGGAGCGTGCCGGTCGCGTCCATAGATGATTTGATGCGCCGCAAATTCTCAAACGCCGCGGCATCCGCCCGCAGACGCGCCGAATCGCCGCCCGCATCATTCTTGCAGGCGGCAAAAAGACCGAAACACAATAAGATCGGAAGAAAAACGGCGCCGGCGCGCATTGAAGAAGCGGACATTGTCATAAAAGTAACCAATTCAAGTCCGTGTTTCAACGGTCGACATCCAATTTCGAAACGGAAATCTCTTTTTCCCCTCTACGGATTCTAAGTCGTTTTAGTCCGCGCCCGGATGCCAATTTGCGTGAGCAAATCAAAAAAACGACAATCGTCGTTATGGTTTCCTTCCCAACACGTTACATTCTTGAAGTCACAGTTTTCGTCTGCGGAGCTCTCGTAATGATTTACGAGATCATCGGTTCGCGCATCGTGTCGCCGTTCATCGGAACCTCAACATATGTGTGGACGAGCTTGATCGGCGTGATCCTCGGAAGCCTTAGTCTCGGCTACTGGCTCGGCGGACGGGTGGCGGATAAGAGGCCGGACGTAAAGGTCCTCGCCATCGCAATTTTTCTCGCCGGCGGTTTGGTGTCAATTACTATCCTCATCAAAGACGTGATACTCGCGGCGGTCGCCGGCGCACCAACCGGTCTGGAGATCAAGTCTGTTCTCGCCGCGCTTTTGCTATTCGCTCCCGCAAGTGTCGCCCTTGGTTTCGTCACGCCATACGCGATCCGTTTGAAGATGCGATCGGTGATCGATTCCGGCAAGACAGTCGGCCGTCTGTACGCGCTCTCAACGATAGGGAGTATCGTCGGAACATTCGCAGCCGGCTTTCTCCTGATCCCCTTTGTCGGAAGTAATCGCACGCTTTATCTGATCGCTGGGAGCTTGATCGCCTTGTCTTTGCTGCTTGCGCCCTTTGCCTTTACCCGGATGAGCTTCGGCGTACTCGCAGTTTTCGTGCTCGGAGTCTCAGGCAGCGAGCTTACGACTTATTATCAGCTTCGTGCAAAGGGCATGCGCGACATCGATACGGAATACAGCCGCGTTCAGATATTTCGCGGGACAGAGGCGAAGACCGGCCGCCCGTTGCGTGCGATGGCGACGGATCCTTTCTTCGTCCAGTCGATAATCTATCTCGACGGCGACGATCTCGTTGCAAAATACAATCGCTTTTATCATCTGCTGCGATATCTGCGGCCGGAGTTTCACCATACTTTGATGATCGGCGGGGCGGGTTACACGTTTCCACAAAATTATCTTCAGACGTATCCGGCCGCATCGATCGACGTCGTTGAGATCGACCCGCGGATGACCGAGATCGCACGTGAATATTTTCGGCTCGAGGACAACCCGCGGTTAAAGATAATTCACGAAGACGGCAGAGTGTTCCTGAACCGCGCTCAGTCGGCGGCTTACGACGCAGTCCTGATGGATGCGTTCGGCTCGCTGTTCAGCGTACCCTATCAACTGACGACGATCGAAGCCGTGCGACACGTCAGTCGCGTGCTTGACGACGACGGGGTTGCGATCTTTAATCTCGGTTCCGCGATCCGCGGCGACTCGAACCGTTTCTTACAAGCCGAGCTTGCGACGTATCGAGCAGTTTTCGCGACCGTTCATCTTTTCAAGGTAAGCAGCGATTACACCGACGAACAGACTCAGAACCTGATCATCGTCGCATGCAAATCCGACTGCCTCGCAAACGCTGCGCCGGAGAACGCTGACGACGAGATCGTTCGCCTTTTGAGCCACCGCTACAACGTCGACTTCCCCCTCGAAACTCCGGTCCTGACCGACGATCTCGCACCTGTCGAATACTACAATTCATTCGCGCAGAATTTATATCGGCGTTGACCGTTCAATGTGGGCGCGAATTTTGCACCCGGCGCGTTGCGCAAATTCGATCCATATATCCGTCTGTGTTTTGAAGATAACTTTGTTCGTGTCGGAAGGTGAAAAAAAAAGGTCTTGACACGCTTTGCCGAAGAGGAGTAAAGTTTCGGCAAATCAAGCAGTAACTTCAGATTTAAGTGGTTCAGGGATCGTACGTGGATTCCCAAAACCTTGGCCCTTAACCTTTTCAGCTTGAAAACTGCGTAGACTCCCCAAACACTCGCGAGTTTCCACAGTTCCCAAGCTCCCAACCATCCAGGGAAGTAGTTCACTCATTAGGTTTATGTTCGGTCCTGATAGCTGGTGTTCAGAACCCGACTATGAGTTTTTGTGTGCAGAAGTGCGTCTGCATACAAAAGTATTTTTTTGGAGTAAAGATATGAAGCCCATCGTTAGCCGTTCTTTATCAATTGTGCTTTGCGTGTCGCTCCTATTTCAGATTTCTTGCTCGAAGGAAAAAGCGGAGGCTGTAAAAGCGACGGCGAACGCCTTCAATGAACAGGCCCAAGCCGCGCTGGATAAATTAGAGGGCCTTTTCAAGGAGAGCGCGTCTTTCACGCCTGAAATGAAAGAGGACGTCATCGAAGGCATCGTCGCAGATCTGAAAGGAGACCGATTTGGCGAGGAAGAAATACGACAAATCCTGAAGGGATCGAAGATTGAGGATCTCGATCCTAGCGATTACAACCAGAAAATCGAAGAGATCCGGATCACCTATCGCGAATTTGCAGCGATGTTCACTAATCTCCCGCAAGGCAATCTATTCGCAGGCGATGCCGTTGAGCGCTCGGAGAAAGTTGCGGTCAAGTTAACGGTACAAATGTACTCGTTGGGACAGCACATCAAAAAATATCCGTTCGTGTCCAGCTCTCGTCTCCAAGCCATCCGTCGAAAAAGAGATCTTATCAAGATGAACGAGACGAGGCCGGAAGTCCTGGACGTAAAGATGAGTGCTGTCGCGGAAGATATCTATAGCCTGCGGATCGAGACGGACAAAGCGAACCGGGATGCAATCGCTGAATGCGCCAAGGGAGCAGTACTTGGTCTGCAGGTAGCGAAGCTCATTCGCGACTATAAGAAATTTTCGGTAAACGACATCCTGCAAATCATGAAGGAAACGCTTCCATCCGTTAGTCAGTTGACCGGCCAGAACACGGAGTCGCTGCTAGGAAAACTGAACAATATTCAATCCGCGGTTAAGAGCGATCCAAAATGGGCGCAGATCGCGGTTCAGATCGAAGCAGAGGTAGCGAGGCAAAGGACGAAACTATGAGGAGGCGATATGCCAGAAGACAATGACGCAAAAATGCTCGAGCAGTTGACCTACGCATTTGGAGATTTGCAGTACAAATATCGCTACTCAACGCCCCTGGATAGAGCTAACATGCGGCCTGCATTGGAAGAAGCCTTTGGACTTTACCAGAGCTACCGGATCATGCTCCTCGGCGGAGCCGTCATAACCACCGAGCAGGATTTGGAAGAGATGCGGTCGATTCGCGATCAAATCGACCGTGCCGCGACGACCCAGGGTCTCATCGAATCGGCGATCAACCTGGCGGGTTTTCTCCGACCGTTGCTCATATAAGCGGAAGGAATCCTGTTCTGTTCCGGCGTCTCTGTATGCGTGGGCTGGGTGGGTTCGGCAATCGTTACGGCGTACGTCATGGGTGTCCGAACCTGATTCGAGATTTTAGTGAAAATGGAGGAGAGAAAAATGTCGTGGAGATTAGCAAAGTGTTTGATTCAGTTACGAAGCCAGATAAATGAGGCGTTTCCCGCACGGGATAGATCGAGCGATGGATCGATAGGAGACGATCGCCACCGGCGTTTGAAATCGGATCACAACCCGAATGCCAATGGCGTCGTGACGGCGATAGACATCGATCGTGATTTTAACGACGGACACGACGGGCGCGAGCTTGTCTCGGCGCTTGTCGCAAGTCAGGACCCGCGGATCAAATACATTATTTTCGAAAGACAGATCTCCGAGACCGGCAACGCAACAAGATGGTTTCCGTATTTCGGCAAGAATGCGCACAATCATCACGTTCATATCTCCGTCTCGGCCACGGCAAAGCTCTATGACGATCCTTCGCCGTGGAAACTTAATTTCAAAGCTAAGGCTTCTCTCGCACCGACCACACCGCTGCCGGCCCTTTTGAAGCGCCGCTCGCGGGGTGAGGCCGTGCGTGCGTTGCAGAACGCCCTGATGGAACGTGGATTCATTCCAAAAGGAAAACCGGACGGCGTGTTCGGACCGAAAACCGAAATAGCCTTACGACAATTCCAGTCGGCGAACAGGCTGACACCCGACGGAATCGCGGGGACTGTGACCCTTAAAGCGCTCGGACTCTAAGCCTCGGGTTTCTCACACCGATGGAATTACTACGAGTGAGTTCCTAGTCGCGCTTTTGCAAGATTCAGAGGAGAACGCTTATGCCCACTGATTCACCAGACGATAGTGCTAACGGTTCAAATAATGCGCCCGAGAACGATCCGGAAAATGTCCCAGACGAAGATCCGGGTGACCGGCGTGAGGGAGATCCGCAAAACGTAGCTCCAGGTCCGCCAACTGTAGGAGGAGGAGCCGAGCCGCAACCAGGTGCTGAGACAGCGAGCGTTCTTCCGCTGCCGTCATGGTGGTCGTTTGTCGCTATCGGCGTGATGATGCTGGTTGTTCTTGCTGTCGTGTCCCAAGGGGCCAAGTTTTATTTTCAGTGGCGCGCGGGTGCCTTGACGAGCCAGTTTGTTCTGGCCCCTCCGGCGCCGGCGACGCCGCTGCCAAACGGATCACCCGCACCGACAACCACCGCGGAAATTGCCAGAGCCATACCCTCCGAATGCAAAGCAGTTAAGGATAAGGAAAGTCAGGATCACATCCTGAAGCAGCGTGCCCAAGCCGTCGAATTCGGTGACGGTCACCGCAACGCCGCGATCGAGTTCGGATCGTATTTCTTCGCAAACGTGGCGATACTAGGTATCTTCGGGCTCATCTCGCTCATCAGTGTCGCGGTCATCGCCAAGACCGGCCTCGATAAAGCGAATGGTCACGTGGTCGCGATATTTCTTTTGGCGAGCGGAACAGGATTGCTTTACCAGAGTTTCTTTGGTGTGTTCCAACAAAAACAGAATGTGGAATCAAACCTCACCCAGGCGATCGTGTATGCGCAACTCGTCTCAAAGATCGACACCTACTGTACGACCGGTAGGGTTGTGATATCTGATCCAAAGACTTTTCTCGATTATCGGGTCAAGCAGCCTTCTACCGCGCCACCCGAGACTGACAAACCGAAAACTGCCGACGAATCGGCAGACCAGACGAAGCCGGTCGAGCCTGCGGCATTTTTTCTCGAGCTTGATCCGCCTACCTTTATTCTCTTTATCGACTGGCATCTCGAGGACCGTCGAAAATTTGCGATCGCGTTTGACGACAAGCTCGTGCCTTCTCTTACGGATCCAAACCGGCTGTCACTGAAAGACTTTTGAGGACGCTCCCACTTTTACATCAGCAGAATGCTCGCTGTTTTTTCATGAGGACTGAAAGAATAACTTAGGATTATGACGTTAAGAAAATCTGAAGATCCGCTAACGCTCGGGCAAGTTTTGAGCGACGAGCTAAAACACCTAAAGAACGTCGATATTGCTCCGGATGAGGAACTCAAGAACATTCTTACAAAACTACACGAGCACAAGCTCACGGCCCTTTGCTTTTCCGGCGGCGGTATCCGCAGCGCAACGTTCGGCCTTGGCATCGTACAGGCGCTGGCTAAAAACAAACTGCTAACGCATTTCGATTACCTATCGACGGTTTCCGGGGGTGGCTATCTGGGGTCCTGGCTCTCGGCATGGATCTACCGGGCGACCGAAGTCGACAAGAAAACCGGGAAAAAGGTGCGCCTAAATAGCGAAAAAGACATCGGCGAACTCGACTTAGGAGTTCATCGAATTCAAGGGATCATCAATTGCACACCGATGAACGGTGTCAACAAACCGAATCCTGAGCCGACCCAGCTCCAGCACCTTCGCGAATACAGCAATTACATGAGTCCGAAAACCGGACTTTTCTCGACTGACGGTTGGACGCTCGCGGCGATCTACCTTCGCAATCAGCTTCTTAATTTGCTGATATTCATTCCGCTCATGGCCGCGGTCCTCATGGTGCCTCGCATCTTATTCAGGTCTGTCGGTCAGCCTGACCCTGGCCGGACCATTCAATTTGCGTTGCTATTTCTAGCGATGGTCCTGGGTAGTTGGGCGATCTCATTCGTCATTGGGCGCCTGCCGAGCAAGATATCAAAATCTAAAGAGCAAGGAATAGCTGATGAGGGCGCCGGCTTTTGGAAGAAAGTTATCGCTTTCTCGAACACCGACGCCGGCGTATTGGCGTTCGGTGTACTGCCGCTGATGTTGGCGGCGTTTATCACTTCGACGCTTTGGATATGGGTTCATAAAGGACTCAGCCAAATGAATAACATCCAACTCGAATCTTATAGGGTTGATTTTGCTAACTTCCATCCGCTCGTCTTCGTCATGGCCGCCGTCGGAACAGCTTTTTTGATGGGCGTATTGATATTTCGCGCGGTACACCGCAGCCAAAAAGTCGGTTGGTGGGCTGGCACGGCAGCATTTTTCTCCAGCATACTTGGCGGAATTCTTCTTTGGTTTACCACAGAGAAGATATTTCCGTGCGTGGCGGGATTCGCTAGTTCCTGGTTCGGTAGCCAATTTATCTGGCCGCTCTATCTTTGCTTTGCGGTTCCAACATTTCTGATCATCGTATTGATATCCGCGACGATCTTCGTCGGTTTAACGAGTCGAACTATGACCGACGAAGATCGGGAATGGCTGGCCCGCTTCGGTGCGCTGGTCTTAAGTATTTGCGGAGCATGGGTGGGTGTGAATGCTCTCGTCCTGCTCGGCCCGATGGCTCTTGAGTGGACCTTCAATCTATCGCCGGAGAGCAACTTTGAACCATCGTTCACGAATTTATCCGTAGTGCTCTCCACGGTCGCTGCGGTGGTTTCGGCCGTGCTATCACTTGGAGGGGGATTTTCCGGTAAGTCAAAGGTGCGAACCGAGGGAGCGAAAACCCCGATGACCAAGTTTCTTGCGATCGCACCTCGCCTCGGCGCCGTCGTGTTGTTAGTAATGATCTTCGTCGTGATCGCGTACGTGACAAGCCTCCTGCTGCACGTTTTGTGGATCGGCGGTGCCGGCATCGAGAGTCATCTTGGAGTACTGTCCGAAGTTAGATTTAATTTCATTTCGGCTGCGTTGCTCGGACTTACCGTCATCGGCCTCTTCATGGCCTGCTTCGTGAGTGTAAACAAATTCTCGCTGCACGGTGCGTACCGTGACCGTCTCGTACGGGCGTATCTCGGAGCGTCCAATAAAGACCGAAAGCAAAATACGTTCACAGGCTTTGATGACAACGACAATCTCGAGCTGCACGAACTCGGATCCCAACGGCCGTTACACGTTATCAATGCGACAGTGAACCTTGTCGGCGGCAAAAATCTTGCCTGGCAGGATCGCAAGGCGGCAAGCTTTACGATGTCACCCCTTCATTGCGGGAGCTGGGCGGTCAAAGGATACCGAAGAACTCGAGATTATTGTCGCAATACAACATCCGGTAAGGCACTCCGCCTCGGCACGGCAATGGCCATTTCGGGCGCGGCCGCGAACCCGAACATGGGTTATTACTCGTCGTCAGTCGTGACCTTTCTCATGTCGCTTTGCAACGTGCGACTTGGGTGGTGGCTTGGAAACACTGGCAAGCCGGGTTCCGATTACGACTGGTTTGGACGGGGCAAAAGTCGGTTCTTCGAAAAGGTCGGGCCGTCGATCGCCGTACTTCCCCTTGTCAATGAAACGCTTGGCCGCACGGATGAGACGAAAAGATTTCTCATGGTCACAGACGGTGGGCACTTCGAAAACCTTGCTTTATACGAGATGGTTCTCCGCCGTTGTCGATTTATTCTTCTCAGCGACGGCGCCGCCGACGCTACTTTCAAGTTCGGAGAGATTGCGAATGCGATACAGAAGTGCAAGGTGGATCTTGGCGTCGAGATTCAATTTGTCGGTTCGATGAACATTCGAGCCCGCACAAAGGAGCAGGAAAACGAAACCAGTAAAATCGAGAAGTCTCGGTTTGCGATCGCCAGGATCACATACCCCGAAACGTACCTGAAAGAGAAGACAAATAAGGAAACCGGTGAAGTTACAAAGGAATTTGTGAATTACGTTGGGTGGCTGCTTTATACTCGCCCCACTTATTACCGGAGCGAACCGCGCGACATCATGCACTATGCGGATTCGCATGAAGAGTTCCCTCATCAATCGACCGCGGACCAGATGTACGATGAAAAGCAATTTGAGGCCTACAGAGGCTTAGGCTTTCTGACGATGAGCGAGATACGAAACATCTTTGATGCAACTGCGCTCGGCGATCCCCACGACGAAGTAGACGACGATCTGGAAAGGCTTTTCGCGAGAGATCCGGAAATGCGGAAAACTATCTTTGGATTTTTTGGAGTCGGCGATCCCGTCTCTTATACACCCCGAAAGAGTTGAGAACATCAATTAGTCTGAAGACCGGGGACTTCAGCTACCTTAACCCCTGGCCGAACTGCTCGGTTCCAAATGCACCGATGCCGTTTAGACGAAAACTAAACACCAGGCGGTTCTCATTGCGGACGCCGACGTTGAACGTATAGAACTGAACAGCGATCGAGCAGCAGTCGTAGGCGTAGCCGGCGGTATAAAGTGAGCTGATCAAGGGCGAGAGCTGTGATGCACGACGATTTTCGAAATCAAAAAATAGCGATGTGCCGCCGTATGGACCGCGATCGCGATTCCCGACAAAGATCGACGGGCTCCACTGTGCACCCTTCAACGTTCCCGGTTCGTTTCCATCCCTGTTCGCGTAGATCCGCAGCGACGGCATGAGCTCAACTGCCCTCGTGTAGTAAAACGTCTGAAAAAACTTTAACAGCGGAGTGTCGTAGCCGATCGTTGCCGAAGCGGTCCTGACACCATCGCCATGAACGCCGATGTCCAGCCGCGTGTTGAGAAAGACCGTTCGCTGCGGGCGATAAGTCGCGTCAACGTTCAAAGGCGAAAAGCGTCGCGGGACCCCGCCGAAGGTATAGAAACTTACGGCCGTGATCGGTTCGATCTGATTTCGCCGTCCGGGGATTAACGCCCCGCCAAATGTTTTATCAAAAAAATATTTTCCGCGGACGGTCAGGTTAAAGATCTCATACGGCTGCACGGAAAGCGGCTTTTTATCAGTCGCGCCAGTTTCGCTCAGAAGTTTCTGGGCCTCGTCCGTCACCGCTTCTGAATACCGTCTTGTGTAGATGCGGTTCGTCATTCCGAATTCGAGCTCATTCGTGTCCGTTATCGTATCGAGCTCGTCGATGCGGATTATCTTGTGAAAATTATTGATGCCCTTGACGAAGCGATACGTTAGGAACGGTTCGATCACATGCCTAAACTTGAACGCGTCGTTCTTTCCGTAATAATTTTTCGCCAACGCAACAGGACGCAGGTCGAGCTGAAACTCACCGTATTTTCGGATCACATCACGCCCGACAACCTGACGAATATTGTTGAATGAATTCGAATAGTACGTCACGCGGCCACCGGCTGTCGCCGTAATATTGAAGTATTTCGTGTCGATCGGCAGCGTGACTTCGGGAAAAACATCAAAACGCTGGCCGATCGCCGGTGTTAGAACCGGATCACCGCCGGTCGTCTGCTGATACAAAGCCCGATCATCCACTTCCTCCCGCCGCGAGACGCCTTCGACACTGGTTTGAAACGAAAAATAGAGCGGCTTCAAGAATGAGAGCATGGAGGGCCGCTTTTCGAAATGAACGCTCGGAAGGTTTCGCGACTTTATCCGAACGTTCGGAATCGAGATAACTTGTGAACGCGCGAGCAAATTCAGCTCGTAGTTATCCCAACTCTTATTTACAAATATCTGCGATACCTCGATCGGCGAAATGATCTGCTGGATGCCGTCTGAGAACACCTGCCGAAACGCGAGGTTAGACGTAAGTCGAACATCGGCGGCCGCGGTAAATCCATTCGAAAAATATTGGACGCCTTCGGCGTAGATCAGCGATCCGCCCTGGTCCGGTGTGGTCGGGCTGGCGCTCGAACCAAATATTCGGTCCTTGACGGCGTAGAAACCGAAGTTCAGGAACGAGCGAGAGTTCGATCGCGTTCGAAAGTCGAGTCCGTAACCGATCCCGCGCTGAGTATAAAGATCACCGCGAATGGTTACGTCGGCGGAGCGGCCCATTGTTTGAAAGTAGGCGGTGGATAGACGAAATCCTTTATTGCCGGAGAAACCGAAGGTCGGTGTCAAAAAACCGGACTGCCGATCGCGTTGCTCGATCGGGATCGACGCAAACGGGACGGGAATGATCGGGATGTCCTTTACGCGGAACTTCGCGTTCTTGAGCTTTATTCTTTTGTTGATCTTTATCCGAGCCTGATCGGCCGTGAACGACCACTTGGGGACCGCTTCCTCGCACGCCGTGAACTTCCCTTTCGTGACAACGATCTCATCCAACGACGTGCGCTCGACTTTGTCGGCGGTGAAATAGATAACCGTTCCGTCGTTAGTTTGATTTGTAAAGCCGGTCGAATCTTCGAACGTCCCTAATTTTGTTCTTAGATTCCAGACCGCTCGGGCACCGGTGATGCGCTGGTCGTCACCTTGATCAAAAACGACACTGCCCTCAGCGACCAATCGATTATCTTCTTCGTACAGCGTCACCTTGTTCGCCTGCAAACGATAGATGCCGTAACGCACATCGACATTTCCCGTATATAGGAGAATTCGTTTGCCCTCCTCTCCCTCGACGGTCTGGTTTTCCGAGTAAACTACGACATCGCCGTCGCCGCCCTCGGGCTCAAAGCTCGTCTTTGGCTTTTTTGGCGGCGCTATATTTTGTTCCGCCGAAACGGGATTGATATTCGGAGTGTCGGTGATCGGGTTTGCGACCTGTCGCTCGACCGGGTTCGTCTGCTGGGCGAGACCGGGGACGCAAGACAGACCGACAGCGAGCGTGAGAAGAATTGGAGAAACAAACCGCATTTATTGCCGAGAGAGAGTTCGTTTCGATGCTAACACGAAACCGAATCAGGAATAAACCTTATGCTAGACTGAACCTGTTTACGTTATATGGCTCAACACACGATTTTGGTTGTCGAAGATGAAGAGCTCATGCGCTCGATTCTCAGACGGCTTCTCGAAGGGGCCGGATATCACGTCGTGACGGCAGACAGCGCCGAATCGGCGCTCGCGGCCTTCGGCGAAAACGATATCTCGGTCACAATTACCGACATCAAAATGTCCGGCATGGACGGAATTGAATTGCTGGACGCGATCAAGCGAATTGAGGACGATGCTCTGGTCGTCATAATGACGGCCTATTCGTCCGTCGATTCGGCTGTCGCCGCTCTCCGCAAGGGCGCTTATGATTACGTTACAAAACCGTTCGTCAACGACGACCTGCTCCAATCCGTAAAAAACGCTATTCAGCAACGCGATCTCTTTCGCGAGAATCGCTCCTTGCGCCGCGAACTGAACAAACAATATTCGTTCTCTGAGATCGTCGGCAAGAGCGACAGCCTTCAGGAGATATTTACTCTTGTTCAAAAGGTAGCCGGGACGAGCGCAAGCGTATTGATACAGGGAGAGAGCGGGACTGGGAAGGAATTGATCGCGAGATCGATACATTTGAACAGCAGGCGTGCGGACCAACCCTTTCTTGCGGTAAATTGCGGAGCGTTGCCCGAGTCAATTCTCGAAAGCGAATTATTCGGCCATGCGAAGGGCTCGTTTACCGGCGCCGTCGCCGACAAGAAAGGCCTGTTTCGCTCCGCTTCGGGCGGCACACTTTTTCTGGACGAGATCGGAGAGATTCCTTTAGCTCTCCAGGTAAAACTGCTGCGTGCACTTCAGGAGCACGAGGTCACTCCC
>JBDTWZ010000054.1:0-17487 GCA_040006435.1 Acidobacteriota bacterium | reverse complement strand
GAACGGAACTTACCTGAATGGCGAACGTATCGCGTATGGAAAAGCGATCGAGATCTTTCCCGACGATAAGATAAAGTTTGGTGCGATAGATATCACGCTCGAGTTTGTTCCGGCACCGCCGGTCGAACCGCCGCCGGACGGAGAAGATCTATCGGTGTTTGAAACCCAGGAATATACGGTTGGCGAGTTTCAATTTTCAAAAAAAACGGAGGTGCTTCAGCCGGCGGCTAAGACTGAGACTGGCGGACCACAAGATCCGGCGAAGCAGGACGATCAGAATTGACGTTGAGATCGAGCGTCGCTACGCGACGCGACATTGTTTACGAATCTTCCGTGGGCTGAAGCCCACGGCTAAATTCGGCTGATCACTACGCGATCCAAATTCGCTTGATCGCTAAGCGATCGAAATCGGGCTGATCACTACGCGATCCAAATAGGCATGAGTCTTTTGCTTTTTTTATCATTTATCGACTGGAACAAGCTGCGGCCCGAGGCGATCTTCGGCGGACAGGTCCTCGAGCGAACGCCGGCGGGATTAAGCATCGTCTACATCATCGGCGTCGGCATACTGATCGGATTCCTCGTCCTCACCTTCTACGATAACTTTAACCGCCCAAAATTTCTCTACGAGCGCGATCTGCCGCGCGAAGTTAAAAAGCGACTTACACAGACCATCGCGAACCGAAGTATTCGTGTTTGGCAAATGACATTTGTCGCGCTGGCCTTCAGTGTTTTCGGATTTCAGGTTTACTGGACATATTTCGCCGATGAGTCGAACGAGCAGTTTCAGGCGCTGGCCTACAAGGACATGCGCACACGTCGAACGACGGCCGCAAATCTTCGTGGCTGGATGTTCGATCGGACCGGCTCACTCACATCCGCGCTGGCGTACTACAAGTTGAATCCGAATGGCGACATCATTCGCGGATTTGCGCTCGAAAGAGAGATGGCTCATCTGCTCGGAACCGAACGCGGAACGCCGGGGCTCGAGCGCTCGTTGTATAAAAGAGCTGCCGATCCGACGCCTGAGGCGTGGGAAGTTCTGACCCGGATCAAGCGAAAAGAGGACGAGCAGAAAGATGTAAGAATCACGATCGACCGCGATCTCCAGGCGTTCATCGCGACGCAGATGGAAGGAAAAAAAGGCGCCATCGTCGTACTCAATCCGCAGACCGGCGACATACTTGGCGTCTACTCGAACCCGTCTTTCAATCTGGCCGAAGCACAATCCCTCGAGGACTACTTGAAGCTCGAAGGAAATAAGCGCGATAAACCGTTGCTGAATCGAGCGACCCGCGAATTCTATGTGCCAGGCTCGACGTTCAAAACTTTCACGATGATCTCGGCGTTCCGCGCCGGCAAACAGAATTCCGTTTTCCCAAGTTATCCCGGCGGATTCAAGCCGACGCCTAATTCGCGACCGATCGTCGATGCGACGCAGAAGCTAGGACCGGACGGGAGCGTATCTGGCGTCTGCGACGGCGGCTGTCAGGAAAAAAATATTCAGTTCGCATATCAGGTTTCCAGCAACCAATATTTTTCACAACTCGCGATCGCCCTCGGCCGCGAACGGCTTCGCGAAACGGCTTTGCTGGTCGGTATAAATCCAGTTGACACACCAAATGAAGCTCTTCTGCAGAAGTTCTTCCCGAATGTTTTGAACACGAGTAATCCGTCTATCGCAAACGCAATAGCGCCGCAGCAATCGACGATGGTGACCGGTAAGGATATTTCTCTTTACGACCTTGGGATTCAAGGTATGGGTCAGGGCTATGCCGGCCAGATGACCCCATTTCAGATGGCGATGATCGCCGCGATCCCGGCTAATCTTGAGGGTAAGTTGATGAAGCCGCGAATCGAATTCGATCAGCCGCCGCAGATGTTTGCTCAGGTTCTTTCGCCGCAGCAGGCCGCGCAGCTTCGCATGATCATGTCGACAGTAACCGAGGAACCCGGAGGAACGGGCACCGTGATCTCGGCGAAGCTTGCCGGAACGGGGATCCGTACGGGAGGCAAAACAGGCACGGCGGAGAAACTAGCTCCGCTTTACGACGAAAAGACGGGAAAATTAAGAACTGAAAAACGTCGGCGTAGGGTGCAGGGGCAGTTGGAAGAATACGAAGTACCGTTGATGTACGAACGGACGGACAGCTGGTTCATAACGATCGCTCCGCTGGAGAGGCCGCAAGTGGCGATCGCGGTTGTCGTCGAAGGCGGAGGCTACGGCGCACGAACCGCGGCACCGATCGCCGCGAATGTAATTTTGAAAGCGCGCGAGCTGGGATTGTTAGGTGATCAGTACAAGCCGAAGACGCAGGCTATCAAGCCGAAGACGCAGGCTATCAAGCCGGCGGCGGCTAAGCCGGTGCGACGTCGACGCTAATGTGGTGAGGCGCAGCAGTTCAGGAAGAGCACCACCCCGTCACCCCTCCTAGGACAGGAGGGGAGTTTTTGAATGAAGAACCGAACCTCATCACATTTTTTTATCCTCGTGCTGATAGTCGTCGTGACGGCGATCTCGCACTATTCGATCTATTACGGCGGGCTGATTCGAGGATATGAAACTTCATCGATCACGGCCTTTCGCAATATTGGACTGCTCTGTGTCTTCGCCGCGCTTCCGATTTTTCTGAAAAAGTTTGCGAAGTATCATGGAAACTGGACGCTGTACACGGCCGCTGTTTTGCTCTTTTCGGTCGGGCTGACTGTGCAATATCGGCTATTCAGCGATCCGGAATATATCTCTCGAAAGGACAAGGCCGAAGCCCGTCAGGCGAAGATCCGATCGCTCCAGCTGCACTACATTCAGGAGAATTATTCGGCCGAGAAGAAACAGATCATGGGTTTGCCGGCCGCGCCGCCTTCGCCCGTCGATCTCTCCTCGGAAACGCCGCGGCCTTCGGAAGAAACTCTATCCGGAGTCTTGCTTTCGGGAAAAACGATCAACCCATTGCTGGGGATCCTTGGTTTGATCGCCGCCCTTTTGCTCATTCAACGCGAAAAGGTTCTGGAGATACTGCAGAAGAACGGATTTCTGATCGTGCTGCTAACACTAGTGCCTCTGTTCCTCGCGGCTATCACCTCACGCGCCGGAAAGTCGATGGGCAACATGACTCCATGGGAACCGTCGAAGATCCCATTCCTTATCGGCTTCGCGGCAATATTGGCGGTCCTGTACAAAAATCTCGCAAAAACTTATTGGGGGCTTCCCCGCGCGAAGGATGTCCTCCCACTCGTCTTCATGGCGACCCTTCCATTTGTGCCGTTTTTTGTGCTCAAAGATTTTGGGCAGATGATGGTCTTCAGCAGCGTGTACGCCACCTTGTACCTGATCGCCGTGCGTCGATTTTCGCAGAGGTTCGTTCTGGTCGGAAGTGTGCTATTGGTCGCCGGTATTTTGGTCGTCGGAGCTCTGCCGGAAAAGACACAAAACGAAATTCCGCTTCTGCCCACAATTGCCCGACCGGTAAAGCAAGTTTTGCCCGACCGGATTCAGCAGCGCTTCCATCTTTGGCTTGACGGATTCAATCCTCCCACGCCGGAGACTTCGTGGTGGAAAGACGACTACAATGACTACTACAAAAAGCTTGTTCAGAAGGATGCGTCGGTGGCCCAGATGCTCGCCGAAGATCCCGAGCTGCAAAGAACGATCAATGTCGATGCATGGTTCGACATGCTCGCTTTCCAGCCTGCACAGGCGACTTTTGGCCTTGCCTCAGGCGGGACGACGGGCCGCGGATTGGGCCTCGGATATCCCGAATTGATCCCGGTTGCCGACTCGGATTACATCTTCGCCGCGCTCGCTGAAGAACTTGGACTTTTCGGGGGTTTGTTGGTAACCTTTGCGCTAATTGTACTGATCAGCGCGGGTGTTCGAACTGCTTTAGATTCGCGCGATATGTTCAGCAAACTTTGCGCGATCGGATTATCAGCGTTCATCGGCTTTCAAGCGCTGGTCAACATAGGCGGCATCACACGTGCCCTACCGATGACAGGCATCACACTGCCATTCGTCAGCCACGGCGGATTCTCATTGATAACCAGCTTCGTAATGCTCGGCATGCTGATGGCATTTTCGCATCGAAATGCACTGGATCGCCGTCAGGCAGAAGTTGATGCTTTGCCTTAGGAAATAAGTTCCAATGCCTGTAGTGTAGTCGCCCGGAGACTTTTAGATGGAAAACAACTTTAACATTACGTCGGCCTCGGTTTCTGACCGTGGTTTGAGCGAAAAACGTCCGGAGAATGAGGATTCGTTCCTTGTACTCGAAGAGCGGGGTGTCTATGCCGTAGCCGACGGTGTGGGCGGTGCCCAGGCGGGCGAGGTCGCGTCGCAAATGGCGGTCGAGATACTCAGCGAGGCGTTTATGAACCAGTCGGCGGACCTCGACGCCGAAGACGTGATGCGTGCGGCGATCGAACGGGCTAACGGTGCAATCTACCAGATGGCAAGCGAGCTGCCCCAACTTTCCTCAATGGCGACGACAATCGTCGCACTTCATGTCTATGGAAATATTGCGACGATCGGCCATGTCGGCGACTCACGCGCATATCGGCTGGATCACCACGGAAACCTGCTCCGCGAAACCTATGACCACTCGGTGGTCGAGGAGGAAGTTCGAGCCGGGCGAATGACGGCTGAGCAAGCAGCAAATCATCCGAGTAAAAATATTATCAGCCGCGCGCTTGGAGCCGAAGCAGATGTCGAGATCGACCTTAAAACGATAATGGTCGAGCCCGGAACGACGTTTCTTTTGTGCTCGGACGGACTAACGCGACACGTCGACGACGCCGAGTTAGGCGGACTGTTGTCGAATGGAAATCCGTCAGCGATCTGCGACCAGCTCAAGGAAATTTGCTATTCCCGCGGAGCTGAAGACAATTTGACAGCAATTGTTGTGCGAGTCGCCGGTGAACCTGCGAAAGAGTTGTCAGCGACATCTGGTGTAGGAGACGGCGAAGAACTTACGGTTGCCTCGGCCCGCTCGCCTTTCGATAGCACCGTAGAAAAGGAAGACGAGCACTTTTCGACGAGTGATACCGCCTCGTTCGACGAGTTGGACGATCAGTCATACCTGATGGACGGGGGACCGGACGAGACCTCCCCGAACGAGGGGCCTGCGGATCTGCAAGACTATTCTTCATCGAGCGTGATCGTGCCTGCTCAACCATACTTGCCGGCAAGCTCGGCCGACCCCTCGATCCGTCCGTACGTGCGATCGGATATTGCGGAAGAAAGATCGCCGGGGGTAGTTTCGCGTCTTTTATCCGCACTCTTATTTCTTGCACTTGGTTCGTTGATTGGTGCAGGAGGATATTACTTCTGGATCCAGTCTCAGCCCGCCCTTGTCGTTGAGGAAACGCCGGTCCTCAATGAGATGAAGAGCAACAACCCGCCGCTGACGGCATTTGAAGAAGGAAGGCGGCTGGTCGACAAAGACCCTGCAGAATACATCAGGAAGGCGAGCGTCGCGAGCCCCCGCGAGGTGGACGATTATTTCCTGATTGGCCGCGCGTATATGCTGACCGGACAATATTGGGACGCGAAACGCTCGTTTAATGAGGCGAGGAATCGTTTGGCGACAGCCGACCCGAACAACGCAAAAACACTGGCGAACGAAATTGCGATGGCCCTTGCGATCATCGAAAGCCCGCAGGCAACCGCAAGTTTTACAAAAGATGTCGCCACCGCGAACGCGGCAGCGACTACAGCGGCGAACACTTCGGGGACGGCGAATACAAATGCTGCTGCCAACACCAACACATCGCCACTGCGTTAGCGAATAGAATTCTGCCGGCGGGCTTCGAATAACACCACACCGGCGGCGACCGCCAAGTTCAAACTCTCGACGTCTTTCTCCATCGGGATCACCATTCTCTCATCCAGCCTGGTAAGTTCGTCTTCGTCCAGCCCATGGGCCTCTGAACCGAACACTACCATCCGAGGGATCTGCCAATCGACTTCGGTATAGGATTTTGTACCGCTTATGTCCGCCGCGACGGTTCGAAGTTTTTTGCTCCTTGCCCACGAAAGGGCATCGTCGAGCCGGACGTCCGTCCACAATGGCAGTCTCAAGCTTGAACCCATCGCCGCACGAAGGGCTTTCGGCGACATCGCATCCGCCGAGCCTTCCGACGTCAAGACACCCGCGACACCTGCGGCCTCCGCTGCTCTGATGACGGCTCCGAGATTCGATGGATTATTTATCTTGTTAAGAAGAACAACGGCCGGCGTAGAACTCGTCGCTACAGCCCGAATCGTGTCGGCTCCGGTCAAGGGACGATCGGCGATCGCGATGATCCCCTGCGGATTATTTGTATCGGCAATGGACTGCAGCGTCGAATCGGAGACTTCGAGGATGTGTCGCGGCCGAAGCCACGCGCTGATGTCCGGTTCCGACATCTCTTCGAGAAAGCTTGAAGAGACAAAAACCGTTTCAGTCGCTATCCGAGCACGAGCCGCTTCGCTGATGAGCCTCACGCCCTCGAGGAAGATCTTTGTGTCGTCTTTCCCGTCGCGGACACGCCGGGCCAATTTCAGTTGGTCGTTATTACGGCTGATGATCTTTCGGATCGGCTTCATTCGAAAGTTAGTTTGCCATTGACCTACCTGAAAGGCGAACTTCCCCCGTCATTGCACACCCTTGAAATTAAGCTAAAATGACAGTGCGTCTCACCGGAATTTTATGAAACCTGAAACTCGCGCGATGAACAAGATCGAGCTTTTGAAAGAAAAGTCTCGCCAGGCCGAACTTGGCGGCGGTTTGGCCCGGATCGAAAGGCAGAAGGCTGACGGCAAGATGACCGCGCGCGAACGACTCGAGTTTTTCCTCGACGAAGGCAGCTTTGAGGAGTTCGATAAGTTCGTCGTCCATCGATCGACGGACTTCGGTATGGAGAATCAGAAGCACCTTGGCGACGGTGTAATTACCGGCCATGGACTCGTCGACGGCCGCGCGGTCTTCGTTTTCGCCCAGGACTTCACCGTGTTCGGAGGCTCGTTGTCTGAAACTCACGCTCAAAAGATTTGCAAGATCATTGATCTCGCGATGAAAACCGGAGCGCCCGTTATCGGGCTTAACGATTCGGGTGGAGCAAGGATTCAGGAGGGTGTTGTCAGCCTCGGGGGCTATGCGGACATTTTCCTAAGAAATACGTTAGCGAGCGGTGTCATCCCGCAGATAAGCTGCATCCTCGGGCCGTGTGCCGGAGGAGCTGTATATTCGCCCGCGATCACCGACTTTAACGTCATGGTCAAGGATACTTCCTTCATGTTTATAACCGGGCCGGACGTGATCAAGACGGTGACGCATGAGGAGGTGACGAAGGACGAGTTGGGCGGCGCGATGACGCACAACTCAAAGTCAGGCGTCGCGCACTTCGCAGCCGACTCGGACGAGCACGCTCTGCGACTGACTCGCGAATTGTTGTCGTTTATGCCGTCCAACAATATGGACGATCCACCGCTCGTTCCGACGACTGATCCGTTCGACAGATCCGACGCTGCCTTGAATTCTGTTGTCCCCGAACAATCGAATCAGCCTTACGACATCCGGGACGTCATCAAGCCTGTTGTCGATGACGGTTATTTTTTCGAAGTACAGGAACACTATGCCCTGAACATTGTGATCGGTTTTGCTCGACTCGGTGGGCAGGCGGTCGGCATTGTCGCCAATCAGCCGGCGTTTCTTGCGGGAGTTCTCGACATCGACGCGTCGGTCAAGGCTGCCCGGTTTGTTCGTTTTTGCGATTGCTTCAACATCCCACTGATAACATTTGAGGATGTTCCCGGATTTCTGCCAGGTGTCAATCAAGAGCACCTTGGCATCATTCGACACGGAGCAAAACTGCTGTACGCGTTCGCCGAGGCTACTGTCCCGAAGATCACCGTGATCACGCGCAAAGCGTACGGCGGAGCGTATTGCGTCATGGCCTCGAAACATATCAGGACAGATATTAACTTTGCGTATCCGACCGCGGAAATCGCAGTGATAGGAGCCGAGGGTGCGGTCGGCATCCTTTATGGCAAAGAGCTCGCGAACACGACGAACCCGGAAGAAAATCGCCAAAGAATCGTGAACGAGTTCAAGGAGAAGTTCGCAAATCCGTACGGTGCCGCCGAACGGGGATTTATAGACGAAGTCATCGAGCCTGCGTTTACACGGCCAAAGCTAATAAGGGCATTGTCGCTGCTTCGAAACAAACGCGATACCAATCCGCCAAAAAAGCACGGCAACATTCCGTTATAAAGTTACTTTAAGGGTCTAGGGTGAGACAGTTAATCCATTCCGGCAAGAATGTGAAAGTGATTCATTAAGCTATTGAAAGTTTTGCTTTAAGCGTCTGCTCCGCGACACCTAAGACACTGGATTCACTAGAAACTCTCTGAAACCGTTACCTGATCCGATGACCGAAATCATTTCTCGACGGCCGACCTGGGCCGAGATCAACCTCGACAATCTTGCATTTAATTTTCGTTCGGTTAAAGCGTTCATCGGCTCCGACACGAAGTACATGGCTGTTGTGAAAGCCGACGCCTACGGGCACGGCGCCGTCGAATGCGCAAAACGTTTGGAAGCGGAAGGCGTCGATTGGTTCGGCGTAGCTCTTCCCGAAGAAGGTGTTGAGCTTCGAAAAGCGGGTATCCGGAAACTCATTCTCTGCCTCGGAGGATTCTGGGACGGTCAGGAAACGGTATCTCTTAACTATGGCCTTACGCCCGTGATCTTTCAGATCGAGCAAGCCGCGATCCTGAATGGAGCCGCAGCGGAGCGCGGCACCACCATCTCGATTCACGTAAAAATTGATACGGGCATGGGACGCGTCGGAGTTCGTTTTGATAGTGTGAGTGAATTTGCGGAGAGGTTAAAAGCTTTTCCCCACCTGCGTGTGGAGGGTTTGATGACGCATTTCGCGGCGGCCGACGATCTCGACCAGACAGATTTTACAAACCTTCAGATCGAGCGCTTTAATACGGCCGTTGCGATATTCAGAGAGAAAGGTTTTTCACCGGCATATTTCGACCTCGCAAACTCGCCCGGAGCGGTCGCCCACCCCCGCTCACGAAGCAACCTGGTTCGTCTCGGAGGAATTCTGTATGGCTTGGGCGGCGATGTGCTTCCCGGCGGGATTGAAAAACCGGAGCTGAGAGCAGTGATGTCTCTGCATACGAAGATCGCCCATCTAAAATTGGTCCCGGCCGGCGAAACGATCGGTTATGGCCGGACGTTCACGACCAAGGCCGATACTCTGATCGCGACGGTACCGATCGGCTATCAGGACGGCTACGGTCGAACGCTTTCGAATGTGGGACGGGCAATCGTCCGCGGCAAGTTCGCCCCGGTGGTCGGCCGCATATCAATGGACTGGACGACACTCGACGTAACCGGTGTGAGTGGAGTTTGCGTAGGAGACGAGGTGACCTTGATCGGCGAGAACGCGGGACTACAAGTCACGGCCGAGGACCTGGCCCGAGCGACCGGTACTATTTCCTACGAAATAACCTGCGGCATAGATCGACGCGTGCCGCGCGTGTATAAACCGACCTAAGTAAGAATATTGTTTGCCAGAGGCGCTGCGAATCTCGATAATCAAGACCAGTGGCTTTTCTTTCGAATCATGAGTGGAAGACGTTCTTCAAAGAACTGTACGACAAGTTCTTTGACACCGACGTAATGAGCAGCGCCGCTCAGGTCGCATTCTATTTCTCGTTCGCGTTCTTTCCACTACTCTTGTTTCTCGTAAGCCTGTTCGGTCTTGTGCTCGATTCCACAGATCAACTTCGTATTGAGCTTTATCGATACCTCGCACAGATAATCCCCGGAAGCGCGTATCAGTTGGTCCACACCACGATGAACGAAATAATTGAGACGAGTTCGAGCGGAAAACTCACGATCGGTTTGCTCGTTACTCTCTGGTCCGCGTCGGCGGGTGTCGACAGCATTCGCACTGCCCTGAACCGCGTTTACGAGTTAAGAGAATCCCGCGCCTGGTGGAAGACAAAACTGCAATCGATAGTCCTCACGTTCATGTTCATAGTCCTCATCGCGATCGTGCTCGCAAGTGTTACTGCCGGATTGTCCCTCGTAAGCGTAACGCTTGCCGGACTGGGCTACGAGACAAGCTCCCCTCTGGTTTTGGTGACGATCCAGTGGGCGGCGATCGTGATCGTAATGCTCTTTGCGACGGCGATCGTGTATAGCTGGATTCCCTGCTTCGACAAATTTCGATGGGTTTGGATCAGCCCGGGTGCCGTGACCTCGATACTCGTGTGGATGATCTTTAGTGGACTGTTTCGGCTGTATCTTCAGTATTTCAATTCTTACAACAAGGCTTACGGTTCACTCGGAGCGGTAATAATCCTGATGCTCTGGATGTACATTACAGGAGTCGCTCTATTACTTGGCGGATTGATAAATTCGGTCCTCACTGGAATTTCTGAGAAACGTCACGCCGACGACGCTTAGACCCAACTGGTTTTTCGGCTCGGGGCGCAAATGTTATCATTTGCCGTCTTTTCTCCTTCGAAATACTTATGTCCTTAATGCTTCAGGAAATCGCCGAGCAGCCGGAGGTTCTCGAGCGTACTATCGCGGCCGAACGTGAGAAGATGGTGAGGTTGGGCGATTTTCTTCGTCAAAAGGATATCGACCTCATAATCCTCGTCGCCCGGGGGAGTTCAGACAATGCAGCACTATTCGGCCGATATCTGCTTGAGGTGACGACCGGCATCCCGGTCTCGCTTTCAGCTCCCTCGGTCTTCACTCTCTACAACGCAAAGCTTCGGCTAAACCGGGCCGTCGTCATCGGAGTATCGCAATCGGGTGAGGGTGTCGATATCAATCACGTTCTTGAGAAGGCGAAATCATTTGGGGCATTCACCATCGCCATCACCAACGAAGGTACCTCGTCTATGGCCCAGATCGCGGACGAAACTTTGCTTATTCACGCCGGCCGCGAGAAGAGCGTCGCGGCAACAAAGACGTATACCGGCCAGATGCTTCATTTCTACATGCTGGCCAATGCTATTGGAGATAAGCGGCTGGATTATCACAAGATACCTGTCTTTACTCAGAATGCACTTGAGCTTGAGGGAAAAGTTAAAGAAACAGTTCAACGTTATATATTTATGGAGAACTGCGTGGTCGTCGGACGCGGCATGAACTATGGCAACTCCTACGAACTCGCCCTCAAGCTGATGGAGACATGTTATGTCGTCGCGGAGAGATTTTCATCGGCCGATTTTTTTCATGGGCCGCTGGCAATAGTCGAGCGTCGCTTCCCCGTCATACTGTTTGCACCGATCGGCGTCACGAAGAAAAGCAGCGTGGATCTTCTCAACCGGCTCCACGAACTGAATGCGGATTCACTTGCGATTACCAACGACGATGAGGTCGCCCGACTCTCGACCCACAGCATCAAGCTCCCGGCAGAAATTGATGAGTTTCTTTCGCCGATCCCATTCATCGTACCGGCACAACTTTTCGCGGCTCATTTGTCCGAAGCAAAAGGCCTCGACCCGGATGAGCCGCGATCCCTCGCAAAGATCACGAAGACACTCTGAGAATGTCTAAGCCCGAGACAGGAATCAGACGTATCGTTTTTGGACTCTTCCTCCTCCTGATATTTTCACTCGGCATAATGAAGCCATCGGCTGAGATGTGCACTTTGTCGCTCACGCCGACCGACCTGATATTCCCGTTCGTATTTGTTTGTTGGTTCGCTGCATTAACGACCGGCTATTACCGATTCAAACGGCGCGCAGAGTTTTTGGCCTTTGCACTTTATTTCCTAGCCCTCGCGATCTCGTCAATTTTTTCCATCAACCCGGGCCTTAGTTTCATCAAGCTTACCGGACATGCTTATTTGATCCTGCTGGCGATCATGTCCGCAAGCATCGTAACGAGTTTTGGCCAATTGAAACTTTCTTTGCTTGCGTGGGTAGCCGGATCGCTTCTGCCAATAGCTGCAGCTTTGATCGGCATCATCTTTTTTTACTTCTGGCCGGAGAGCGGTTGGCTGCCGACGCTTACATATCACTATGGCGCGGTGCCCGTCGGCAATTTTCCACGGATCAGCTCGACATTCGTTTCGCCGAGCATGTTTTGCAACTATCTGACCGTCACGCTCATATTGACTCTCGTCTCCGCCAGGCTGAAATGGATAGGAACCAGATTGGCTGTAGCGATAGTATTCGCAATCGCAGTCGCGGCGATATTCACCGTATCGATCGCGCTCGGTGGAATCATCTTGGCAGCAGGTTTCTGGTTATCGATCACCTGCTCGAACAAACTACTCGCACGCGTTTCACTAGTATTCGGCGGCGGCCTCGCGCTCGTCTTTCTGGCGATCGCTCCGTTCGCGCTTTCGCTTGGGCCCGGCACATCATTTTTCGACCGGCTCATTCCGTCGTCGCGATTTCTTGTCTGGTCCGACGCACTCAATACTTTCCTCTCAGACCCGCTGACCGGGAACGGCGTCGGTACCGCCGTCGCCAATGTCGTGTTTCAAAATTATGACGGTAGCTGGAGTTTGCTGACTGACGCTCACAATATATTTCTAAGTGTCGCCGCGCAGTCAGGGATCCCCGGGCTTTTAGCGATGATCGCGATCATCATCGTTATGTTGAACGCCGCACTATCCGCTTCCAACGGTCCGGAAGAGAACAACTATATTCGAAGGAGTTTAGCCATCGCCTTCTTCGTACCGTTTGTCTATGAGGGGCTTACGGGATCGTTCGAGGATGCGAGACATTTGTGGGTCTTGATGGGACTTATCCTGGCCGCAAAGAGCATTCGCGACGAATTGCCGCAATCAATTTCCATGAACGGCGTTTAGGAGCGCTTCCCGCATTTCGCCGGCGGTCCGCCATCGACGATCAACGTGTTTCGCTAATGCCATTTCGAAAACGGTTGAAACACGCGACGGCACGTCGGGAACGCGGCTCGAGATCGGAATGATAGGTTTCTCGAAAATCGCCTTTACCGTTTCCGAAATGCCCGCTTTCGGACTGATGTCGAGCGCATGAGCTCCGGTGAGCAAACTGTACGCCGTCATGCCAACCGCGTAGATATCCGACGGAGGGCGAACTTCTTTGAAGTCTCGTACCTGTTCAGGCGGCATATACGCGATCGTGCCGGCAACATCGCCGACCATCGTTACGCCGCTCATTCCGGTTTGCTTGTAGCTTTTCGAGAGGCCAAAGTCCGTCAGCTTCGCAAGGTAGTTAGGATAATTTCCATCTACCAGTATGTTTTGTTCTTTGATGTCGCGGTGCACAAATCCCTTCTTGTGGGCGAACTCGAGCGCGGCAAGGGTCTGCTCGATTATCCTGACGACTTCCTTGTAGTTGAGTTTGCCGCCGCGATGCTTCGCCAGTCTGGAAGCGTCCATCCCAGTCACATATTCGGTAACAAGATAGACGATGCCGTTGTGCGTTCCGTGCTCGATGTATTGGACGATATTCGGATGCTGCAGAGAGGACGAGACCTCGATCTCGCGCAGGAACCGCTTTAGCGATTGGTCGCTGACGGCAACCTCGGGCAAAAGCGTTTTTATCGCGACGGCTCGACCGTCGTGAACAGACCGAGCCAGCATGACACTCCCCATTCCGCCCTGTCCGAGAACGCGAAGCATCTGATAATTCGGGATCGGCTGAGGATTCTTTCTAAGCTTTTCGCGGCAATCGTCACAAACAAATGACAATTTTGCGTCGGGACGCGAGGCTTCGGCCTGGGCCGGCACGCCGCAATTCAAACACGCGACGGTGATGATAGATGGCTCTGTGCGTTCACCGGAGCCGGGTATTTGGGCGAAGAATTCCGATTGATCCGCCGCGACCTCGACCTCAAGCACGGTTTCGCCACCCTGAATTCGATCGCCATGTTTTAGATGCGCGGTCTCGACCCGAATTCCGTTTACGAACGTGCCGTTAGTCGAACCAAGATCGCGAAGGAAACATTGCGGCGGAGCGATCTCGAGTATGCAGTGATGACGTGAAAAGAACCGGTCCTGAGGCAGGCAAAACTGCGCGTCCTCACTCCGGCCGATCATGAAAGTGTCGTGTTGGTCGAAGGTGAAGTCGCGTCCGGTCTGAGGACCCGCAACCACGTGAAGCGTTACGCGCATTACCTAAGAGTATAGGGTCATCGGGAATCTCACGACAACTACCGGAGGATCAGGATAGAAAGCGACGCCAGAAAGGTCACAATTCCCAAAATCATTCCGGCGATCGCCATACCGCGCCCGCCGTATCGGCTTGGGTCGTTCTCGACATTTTTCATCGCGATGAACCCAACAATAGCGGCCGGAAGACCCAACCAGATTCCGCCGAAACAGCAAACCAGAAAGACCGAAATGATCCCGAGGACCAGAGAGACCGTGGACAGTGTCTGATCACGCGAGCTGGTATGAGCGAAAATTCCGTACTGCTGATTTGCGGTCGCGAGCGTCGCTGATTCGGGACGCCCGAGCGACGACTGAGCCCAGTCGATCGGATTTGTGACGCGCGGCTGATCCATCACCAGCGTAGGAGGCGAGTCATCCGAGAAGAGCGTCGGCGGCGGTTCGTATCCGGTCTGCACGACCAGAAGCTCACCGTCGTTCAAACAGAAATTCAGCGTCTCGTCGCTGTAGGTCTGGCCGCACTTAAGACATCGCTTCATAAAACGATGTTACTTTACGACCTCTAGTTTTCTAAATCCGATCTTGGCTCCGTCACCCACGTACAACCCGGGCACTCCAGCTTTTGGGCCCTGTTTGTTTGTAATTGTCGCTGCACGCTGGCCGTTTATGTACAACTCGATCTTATCTCCTGAGCTGTGTGCCTCAAGCACGTTTTGCTCGTTGCCGCCTTTGATCAGGTTCGAATTGGTCCACGCAGTAATGGTTTTCTCCTGTTCGCTTTCATGTCGAATAACCCGGTACTTCTTCCGTTTGGTATCGATGAGAAAAGCGTAACTATTTGTAAGCGGCGTGGTCTCACTGTTAAAGACGAGGCCGTAGCCCATGCCCGAGTCCCTGTCCTCGGCGTTACGTACGGTAACGCGAGCTGTAATAGCTTTCGAAAACTCGTCATTTTTCGCAACCAGCACGTAGTAGTATCCCTTCTGTTTAGAGGTCATGAAGAACTCGCCGTCTTCGAACTCCGTCTCCAGCCAGACTGTCGGGTCCTCAACCCAGCCCGCAAGATCTATTTCTTCAGCCTCGCCCGATTCGGATGGTGACGAGTTGCTGTTCGTGCTTGTAAAGGTATTCGTGTTCGTCCGTGGTGTAGTTGATGTATTGCTGGTGCCCTTATTGGCCACGACATTCGAATTCGCAACCGACGCAACGTATAAGAAAAAACCGACGAAGCCACCGCCGCAGACAAGGATCAGGACCGCAAAGATCGCCATTACCCAAACCCATGCTTTCGACGATTTCTTCTTTGGCTGCATCGAGTATGCAGGAGGATTCTGAGGCTCCCACGCCGAACGTGTCGGACTCGTCAGACGTGGCTGCTCCATCACGATCGTCGGGGCCGCATCAAGCGAAGCGAAAGTCAAAAGAGACCCGTCTTCGAGACAAAAGTTAAGACCTTCGTCTTCGTACGTCTTGCGGCAAGTCGGACAAATTTTCATTACTGATTTCCTCGGAAGCAGGGTGCCCGATTTCGGTCCTAGATATTATAAGCGTATCGTCATAAAGTTGTCAGCGGCAAGAACTAGGTCATGCTGTGCCCGCATTTCCCGCAAAAACGAATATGAGGCGGAAAGGCTCCGCCACACCGTCGGCAAATACGTTCGGCCTGCGGCGGCAGTGACGTCGGCGGCGCCATGTTCAAACCGCATCGGCCACAGTATCTTGAATTCTCCGGAAGCGGTGCGGAGCAACGCGGGCACGGAAACATCCTTGTGGATTCGCCGGCTTCGCCCGCGCTGACCAACACAAATGATCGTCCGCCGCAGCGGCCGCAAAATTTCACGCCCTCAGCGAATCGGGAATGACAGCCGGTGCAGGCGACGATGCCCGGCATCACGCTTGAATGGATCCCGCTGCTTGGGCTTCCCTGCGATGGCGTCGGTTGACTGCCGTGTTGCCGAATAGTTTTGAGTTGAGCCTGGATGACCTGCTCACCCGCACTCTCACGGATCTCGATCAGTCGCTCGTCATCCCTTTCTCCCTGTTTCGAGACCCGCAACACGTGCTGGCCCGCAGGGATATCGCTCAGCACCACACGGCCGGAGCGGCCGACATTACCTTTTCGCTCGTCATCGACATAAACCTCGGCGCCGACCGGAGCCATTATCACGAGTCGGGACATGCCTGAGCGCTTTACTTCGTCGACATCCTGCGACGCTTCTTCAAGTTGATCGATCCAATCGGCGACGGTTGCCGGCCGCGCATTCGGGTCAATTTCGAGCGACCGCATTATGACACGTTCGACATGCAACGGAATGTCCGAACGCAGTGACGACAAGGGTGCCGGCTTGTGCATGATCTTCTGCATCACGAGCTGCATCATGTCACCGACAAACGGCGTCTTTCCACCCAGCATCAAGTACGCGATCGTGCCAAGAGCATAAATGTCTGCCCGCACATCGACGCCCACTTCCGGCTGCATCTGCTCGGGCGACATAAATTCAGGCGTGCCGATGATTCCTCGTGAGGACGGGGTCGCATTGGAGTTAAAGTCGGTAACCGTCTGGCTCACGATCTTTGCCAAGCCAAAATCGCCAACTTTAATAAAGCCGTCGCCGGAACCTTTGCCTTTTTGCATTAAGAAGATGTTCGCGGGCTTCAGATCGCGGTGAAGAATTCCTATATCATGCGCCGCTTCGACCCCGTCGGCGATTTGACGAAGCAGGCGAACCGCACGTCTCACCGGCAGCGTTCCTTCGCGTCGCAAAAGCTTATGCAGCGTCTCGCCTTCGACGTATTCCATGACCAGATAGAAAACGCCATCAGTCGATTCGCCAAAGTCCGTGACGCTGACCGTGTTCGGGTGTTGGATCGACGCTGCCGCCTGGGCTTCGCGCTCGAACCGCGCGATCGCCTCGCCCTCCTGCAGGTTATCGCTGCTAAGAATATCCTGGCGAACTGTCTTAACGGCTACTCTCCGCGATGCGAACTTTGTATCACTGGCCAGGTAGACCTGTCCCATTGCTCCCTTTCCGATTCGCTTTTCCAAACGATATCGCTCGGCGAGGATCTGATCGCCCGGCAGCGAAAATCGTGTTGCCGTCTGGTCGTGCGGACACGCCGGGACGTCATCGGAGAAACACACATCGCATTGCGGACATTCTTTCATCGGACAAAAGTTTAAACGTCAAAGGGTGGAAAAGGGAAAAGGTGGAAAGTGAAAACGGAAAGGGTGAAAAGGTGAAATGATGAAAAAGGTGAAAAGGTTAGACCTCGACCCAAAAAAAGATGGTTCCCGTCACTTTTTTACTCTGCAACCCCTTCCCTTTTTCACCTTTTCGCCTGTTCACCTTTTTACCTTTTCCC